>SLGN01000309.1 GCA_007123695.1 Verrucomicrobiales bacterium | reverse complement strand
TCGAACCGGCTCGCCCGCGACCGGCGGCCCCTCCCCGAGCCTTTGCAGCTCGCGCCCGGCGAGTCCTTCGTCATCGGTGCGGGCGGGCACACCGCAGTCTACTGGCTCGCCTCGCTCGGAGATCTCCAGGCCGAACTCGAACGCCTTCACGAAGAGCGCGAGCGCGAGAAAGAATCCTTCGAAGCCGCTCCGGAAAAGGCTTCGCTCCAGAACTACGACGAAGTCGAGCAGCTCGACGAATACAGCCTGCGCCTCCAGCTCAAACTGCTCCAACGCGAGCTCCCGCACCAGGTGCTGAGCGGCTGGACCGACGAGGAGGATCTCTTCGCCCGCGCCGCCGTCTTTCTGGAAAACGCCCTGCCCGGCCAGAAGGGCGTCACTGCGGTCTTTCTCGCCTTGGAGAAGACGGAGGAGGGAGTCGCCTACGAAAGGCTCAACCCCGACCCCTTCGCCCGGGCGGACTTCCGCCCCAGCCGCACGCTCCTCGGTCGCCTCGACCTCGACGAGCCGGATCCTGCGGACATCCGCATCTGGGCCTCGAAGGAGGACAGTCCCATCCTCACCGCCGCGAGCCTCGGGGACAAGGTCGATTGGGTCGCCATCATCCCCGTGGCCCGGCTCGACGAAGCCGCCGAGGTCTACCGCGAGTCCGAGGGGGGGCGCCCCGTCTTCCTCTACGTCGAGACGCGCCAGGCGTCGGGCACCGCCGCCGCAGCCTTCGTGCCCTTCATCCGGTTGATCGGGTCGCTCGTCGCCAGCCTGCTCTCGGCCCGCGCCGACCAGAAGATGCAGGACCAGATGGCGGCCTACTTTTCTCCGGGGCTCCGCAAGGTGCTGCGCGTGCGCGACACCTCCGAGCTCGACCCCGCCATGGTCGACTGCACCGTGATGTTCGCCGACCGCCGCGGCCATTCCCGCCACCTCGAGCTGGCCAAGAGCGACGAGGAGATTCTCGAGCGCCTCGACGAGAACCAGGAGATCGTCGGCCTCATCACCGAGGAGGTCTTCCACAGCCGCGGCGTGGTGACCGATTTCGCCGGCGACGGCGCCCTCGGCCTGTGGGGCTGGCCCGACTTCGGCGACGAGAACAAGGAGCACGCCCTGCTCGCCGTCGAGGCGGCGGAGGCCATCGTGCGCCGCCTCGCCGACCGCGTCCAGTTCGAGGAGGAGCAGGACCGCCTCATGTCCGCCGTGCGCATCGGCGTCAGCACCGGGCGCATCGCGGTGGGGCGCACCGGCCCGAGCCAGCAGTGGCACATCAGCGTCTTCGGCAGCGTCGCCAACCTCGGCGCCCGCCTCGAGCGCATCGCCAAGGACTTCCGCGTGCCCGTGCTCGTCTCCGACGAGACCTACCGCCGCATCCAGGGACAGGGCAAGCGCCGCTTCCGCCAGCTCTGCCTCATCCGCCCGGCGGGCTTCGCCGAAAGCTACCCCGTGCACGAGCTCGTCCTACCCCGCGAGCTCGGCGGATCCGGCATCTCCGACGAGGACGCCCGCACCTACGAACGTGCCCTCAACCATTTCAACCACCTGCACTGGGACGAGGCCATCGACCTGCTCGACACCATGCCCGAGGACGATCCGGCCGCGATCTGGCTGAAGAGCAAGGCGCTGTCCTTCCGCAAGACCCCCCCGCCGCCCGATTGGGCCGGCGAAATCGAAAGCCTGTCGAAGTGAGCGAGGAAGACTCCATCGTCAAAGTCCGCGACTACGTCATCCACCAGCCTCCGCTGGGGGAGGGCGCGTTCGGACAGGTCTTCCGCGCCACCTACCGCGGCATCTCCGAGCGAGCCCTCAAGGTCTTCCGTCCCGGCGCGGTCGATCTCGCGACGATGGCCCGCGAGCTCGAGAAGCTCTCCCTCGTCACCGAGCACCAGGGCATCGTCACCCTCCACGACTTCGACCTGCTGCACGATCCCCCCTACTACGCGATGGGGCTGCACGCCTACGAAAAGGAGGACGGGGAATGGGAGTCGCGCACCCTCGAGCGCCTCTGCGGGCACGTCGACCATCGCGAGGCCTGGCGCCTCATCCGCGACATCGCCGACGCCGTCTCCTATCTCCACCGGCACCAAATCATCCACTGCGACCTCAAACCCTCCAACATCCTCCTCACCGACGAGACGCCGCACCACGTCAAGATCTGCGACTTCGGCCAGAGCCGCGGCCTCTCCGCCGAGGGATTCCAGCCGGCCGGCACCCCCCTCTACGCCAGCCCGGAGCAGCTCCGCAACCCGCGCGACTCCTCCGACGGCAAGGGCTTCCGGTGGGACGTCTACAGCTTCGGCGTCGTCGCCTACAAGCTGCTTACCGGGAGGCTACCCCGTCTCGGCGGCTCCGCCGCCGGACGCGCCGACTTCGACCCCGAGGCCACCATCTACGAGACCGAGATCGCCTCCGCCGCCAGTGGCAAGCTCATCGACGGGAACCAGTTCGCCACCCTCGTCGAGGCCGTCGAGGAGATCGAATGGCCCGACGACTTCTACATCCCGAGCGACCGCAAGCTCCTCGTCGAACAATGCCTGAAGCTCGACCCCCGCGAGCGGCCCGCCGACATGCGCGAGGTCTGGGGCCGCATCCAGCAGCTCGACCAGCAGGGCGCGGTGAAGCGGGCGCGGCGGCTCAACACGATCTTCGCGATCCTCCTTGTCGTGGCGCTCTGGGCTTCGGGCTTCGCCTTCGTGCAGGCACGCAGGGCCAAGGCCGCGACCGAGGAGGCCACCCTCGCTTCGATGGACTACGAAAAGAGCGCCGGCGCCGCCGTCGAACTCATGCTGCTGTTCGTCAGCGAACTCAACAAGGGGGAAATCTCGGGCGCCGGCGCCGACCGCCTCTACTCCATCGTCGCCGAGAATTCGAAGACCTTTCTCGACAACCGCGCCAAGGACCTTCCGGCTTCGAACCGCATCCTCCGCTTCTCGGCCCAGACCGCCTCCCTGCGCGCCCGCCAAGCCCTGGAGAGAGGGGCTCTCGACGAAGCTCTCGCCGACTTCACTCGTGCCTACGAGATCCGCTCCGAACTCGCCGACGACCCCAACGCGTCCGACAACCTCTTCGCGCTGACCGCCCGCGACCTCGTCGAGATCGGGAAAATCCGCGAAACCACCGGCAAATACCGCGAGGCGATCACCGCCTACACCGAAGCGCTCGAGTGGCGCAGCCAGGTGCGCAACGAAAAGGGTGTCTTCGCCCTGCCCCAGATCCGCGAACTCGCCGCCACCTACCGTTCGCTCGCCCGC
>SLGN01000681.1 GCA_007123695.1 Verrucomicrobiales bacterium | reverse complement strand
GCGCCAGCGGATGCCGTCGGGCGAGCCGAAGACGCCGAGCCCCCGCCCCCGGTAGCCCTCGGCCTCGCTGCTGCGGTGCGAGTAGCCGACGGCCTTGAAGCGCTCGTCTTCGGGGACGCCGGGCCGGGTGTCGAGGAAGGGGGTGAAGTTGTGCGCCCCCACGCCCTTCCACACGACGTTGTTGTCCGGCGCGCCCTCGATCTCGAAGAGCCCGGTGGGAACGCGCTCGAAACGGATGCCGTCGCGGCTTTCGGCGAGGCAGCAGACCTGCCCCGCGCTGCCCGGACCGGCCTGGCCCCGGTAGTAGAGCAGGATGCGCTCGCCGTCCTCGACGAGGGCGAAGTAGGCCGAGGTATCGCCTTCCCACGGCTGGTCGAGGGTCAGGACGGTCTCCTGCGGCTGGGGGTGGTGGAGATGGCGGCGCGCCGAGCCGCTGGTGCCGTCGACGAGGAAGTCGTCGACGAACCACTCGCGCCGCCCGCCGATCTCGTAGAGTTCCTTCCCGCCGGGTTCGGCGCGGGTGAGTCCGGCGCCGCCCGGCTCGTCGCCGCCCTCGACCGTGAGCGAGGCGTCGTCGGCGTCGAAGACGCCCACGTCTCCGGAGTAGGCGTAGACGGCCATGGCGACCTCCCAGGCCTCGGGCGGGGCGGTCTCCGCGACTTCGACGAGCTGCCAGTCCTCCACCGGACAGGCGGGAAGGCGCTCGTATCGATGCGCGACGCGCACGCCGTGCAGATCGTAGAAGTTCACGTAAACGCCTGGGCGGCACTTGTCGGCAGTCCGCAGCCAGGCCGATGCGGTGTAGACGCCGCCGGGGCGGGCGGGGACGCGGCGGCTTTCGAGCATCTGGCCCTTGGCGGGATCGTCGTCGTGGAAGCGCACGTAGGCCGCCCCGCTGCGTCCGCCGTCGGCGAGGCGCTCCACCCGGATGCCTTCGCGCGAGGACCAGTCGTCGGCGACCATCCCCTCGGCGTCGGCGCTTTCGAAGGAGGGGTTGGCGACGAGTTCGCTCTCTGCGGATTGCGCCGATTCCGGCGCGAGGAACGCCGCAACGGCAAGGGTCGCAGCCAGTTGTTGGAGCGAGACGGGGCGGGGCGAGGGAGTCATGGTGGGATTTTTTATCGATGCGGTCTCCAGAAGGGCTACAAGCGCGGGCAGGATGCCCGCATCACGGCACAGGCTGGAAGCCTTTGCTACGGGCAGCATTCATAGCAAAAGAAGCCGCGCCCGGGCAAGCCCTCTTCTTGACGGGCGGGCTGCGGGGCCGGACTTTCCCCGGCTTTCACCATGCCTCCCTTTCTGCAGCCGGACGCCGACGCCGCTCTCCCGATTCTCTCCGCCGCGAGGACCGTCCCCGGCGGATTCAACTGGCCCCTTGTCTCGGTCCTGCTGCTGCTCGCTGCGGCGGTGGCGATGTTCCTCCGCAACCAGCCCCGCATGGATGTGGTGGCCCTGCTGATGATCGCCGGACTTCCCTTCACCGGAGTGCTCACGATGGACGAGGCGCTCGCGGGCTTCGCCGATCCGAACATCGTCCTCATCGCCCTGCTCTTCGTCCTCGGCGAGGGCCTCGTCCGCACCGGCATCGCCCGGAGCATCGGCGACTGGATCCACCGTCGGGTCGATGGTTCGGAAACCAAGCTGCTCCTTCTGCTGATGGCCTCGGTCGCGATCCTCGGCGCGATGATGAGTTCGACGGCGATCGTGGCGATCTTCATTCCCGTGGTCCTCCGCATCTGCCGCAAGAGCGGCATCCCGGCCAGCCGGCTCATGATGCCGCTGAGCTTCGCCGGCCTCATCAGCGGGATGATGACCTTGATCTCCACGCCCCCCAATCTCGTCGTCAACGCCGAGCTCGTGCGCCAAGGCGAGGAAAGCTTCCACTTCTTCAGCGTCACGCCCTTCGGCCTCGCCGTACTCGTGCTGGGCCTCGTCTACATGAGCTATGCCCGCCGATGGATTCCGGAGCGGGCCGATGCCGGGAGTGCTTCCTCCGAATTGCCCTCCTTCTCCGATTGGATCGGGAAATACCAGCTCGCGGCGCGCGCGCGACGCGTCCGGGTGATGCCGGAGTCCCGCCTCGCCGGCGAAACCCTCGAAACGCTGGCCCTGCGCGGCAGCGGGGTGAATCTGCTCGCGGTCGAACGCGTGCGCGACCGACGCCGCACCCTGCTGCAGCCGAACCGCTCCTTCCGGCCCCGGGCCGGCGACGTCCTCTTCCTCGACGTGGCTCCGGGCGGCGAAGAGTTTTCGGCGCTTGCCCAGGACTTCGGCGTCGAAGAGCTGCCGCTCGATCCCGACTCCCTGCATTTCGACGATCTTTCGCAGGACATCGGCATGACCGAGGCCGTCGTCACGGCGGACTCGAATCTCGTCGGCCGATCGATCCGCGACTCCCGCATCCGCGCCGAGTCGGGACTGACCGTGATCGGCCTGCGGCGTGCGGGAGAAGCGTTCACGAGCGACTTCTTCGACGAACCGCTCCGGGTCGGCGACACCCTGCTGGTGACCGGATTCTGGAAAGACATTCAACGGCTCGAGCGCGACAAGCGCCAGTTCGTGATGCTGGACCTGCCCAAGGAGTTCGAGGACGTGCTGCCGGCCGCGGGAAAGGGGCCCGCCGCCCTCGGCATTCTCGCCCTCGTCATTGCGCTGATGGTCGCCGGAGTCATTCCCAACGTCCACGCCGTCCTCATCGGCTGCCTCCTCATGGGCCTCTTCGGCGTCGTCACGATGAAGAGCGCCTACGCCTCCATCAGTTGGAAAAGCCTCGTCCTCATCGTCGGGATGCTGCCCTTTTCCCTCGCCCTGCAACGCACCGGGGGCATCGAAATGGTGGCCCAGGGCATCCTCGGGCTGATCGGCGAAGGCTCTCCGCGCCTCGCCCTCGCCGTCGTCTTCACGGTGACTTCCGTCTTCAGCCTCTTCATCTCCAACACGGCTGCCGCCGTGCTCATGGCGCCGGTCGCCATCGCCTTGGCCAAGGATCTCGGCGCCTCGCCACATCCCTTCGCGATGGTCGTGATGCTCGCAGCCTCCGCCGCCTTCATGACGCCGGTGTCCTCGCCGGTGAACACGCTCGTGGTCTCGCCGGGCAACTACCGCTTCGCGGATTTCGCCCGCATCGGGGTCCCCTTCACGATCCTCGTGATGCTCGCCTCCGTGATCCTCGTGCCGATCCTGCTGCCGCCGTGAGCGACGGCGACCCTGCCGCGATCCTGCCGCGATCCTGCCGCGAT
>SLGN01000586.1 GCA_007123695.1 Verrucomicrobiales bacterium | reverse complement strand
GGCCGCTTTTTCCTCGAGCACGATTTCACCGAAGGGATCGGGGGGCAGGTTGCTCGTCGCTGCCGCGTCGCCGCCTTCGGAGGTGGTTTCCCCGCGGGCGACGGATGCGAAGAGGAGCAGCGCGGTCAAGATGCCTGGCGAGTGGGGAAGGAACTTCATGGGGCAGGATCGTATCGAAACTTCCTTCCTGCTGCAAGACCCGAATGAAGCCTCCCGGAAAGTTTGGAGGTTCCGCCGCGCCGCCGCTCGCTTCCGCGGCGGGCGCGATTCCGCCCTCGACAGTCCGGGCCCGCCCCGCCAAGATCGGCGTTCGATGCTGTCGCTGCTTTCGTCTTCCTCCCTCCTAGCCGCCGGCCCGCCGCCGGGCGCGACGGGGCTGGCTCCGGTCGACTGGGTCATCGTCGGGATCTACGCGGTTTCGACCATCGTCCTGGGCTGGTGGTTCGGACGCCGCCAGACTTCGACGAAGGAATACTTCATCGGCTCGGGCCGCATGAATCCCGTTCTGATCGGGGTCTCGCTCTTCGCCTCGCTGCTGAGCACCATCACCTACCTCTCCACCCCCGGCGAGGTGCTCGCGAAGGGGCCGGTCTATCTCGTCAACTACCTCGGCTACCCCATCATCTTTTTCGTGGTCGCCTACGTGCTGCTGCCAGTCTACATGCGGCAGCAGGTCACGAGCGCATACGAGCTGCTGGAGCAACGGCTCGGGCTGGGAATCCGCCTGCTCGGGGCGAGCCTTTTCCTGCTGCTGCGCCTCGTCTGGATGTCGCTGCTGATCCATCTCATGTCGGTGACCCTCGCCACGATGATCGGGGCGGAGGAGCACTGGATCCCCTGGATCGCGGTGGTGACCGGACTCGTCTCGGTGACCTACGCGACCCTGGGGGGGCTGCGCGCCGTCGTCATCACCGACCTGATGCAGTCGATCCTGCTCTATGGCGGCGCGGTCCTGACCATCGTGGTGGTGACGGCGCGCATGGGCGGCTTCGGCTGGTGGCCCGACACGTGGAATCCGAACTGGGACAGCCAGCCCCTCTACAGCCTCGACCCATCGACGCGGGTGACGGTGCTGGGCACCTTGCTCTCGGTGGTGATCTGGTATGTCTGCACCTCGGGCGGCGACCAGGTCTCGATCCAGCGCTTCATGGCGACGAAGGATCTGCGCGGGGCCCGCGTCGCCATCGCGATGCAGCTCGGCGTGGGGGCGCTGGTGGGGCTGACGCTCGGGCTGGCGGGCTTCGCCCTGCTGGGCTACTTCACGGCGAATCCGGATCTGCTGCCGGCGGAGTTCTCGGGGCCGAAGGGAGGCGACCGGATTTTTCCCCATTTCATCGCGGCGCACCTGCCGCCGGTGGTTTCAGGCCTGGTCGTCGCGGGGCTTTTCGCTGCGGCGATGTCGAGCGTGGACTCGGGGGTGAACTCGATTACGGCGGTGATCACGAGCGACTTCATCGACCGCTTCCGGCGGGCGCCGATCGACGAGCGGCACCATGTCTGGATCGCCCGCGTCATCGCGTTCACCATCGGGGCCACGGTGGTGGCGTGCAGCTCCCTGATGGACCGGGTGCCCGGCAACATCACGGAGGTGACGAACAAAACCGTGAATCTCCTCACAGTGCCGATCTTCTGCCTTTTCTTCTTCGCCCTCTTCATCCGCTTCGCCCATCCCCTCGGCGTGCTGCTGGGGTGGGCCTGCGGCCTCGCCTCGGGAGTGCTGATCGCGTTTTCCGGCCCGATTTTCGGGATGAACCCGAAGACGGGCGGCGACCCGGTCTCCTTCCAATGGATCGGCCCGACCGTGCTCGTCGTGAACGTCACCGTCGGCACGCTCGCGAGCCTCCTCTTCAACCGTCTCGGAAAGTCCAAGTCCGCCTCTGCATGAAAGTCCGCCCCCTTCCTCCCGCCTGCCTCGCCGTCCTCGCCTGTTTCGCCGCCGCCTCTTCGGCGTCGGGAGAGCCCGTCGTGCAGCTTTCGCCTGATGTCCGCGAGAAGGCCGTCGAGACGCTGCGGGCCGGTCTGCGGCTCGCCGGTCCGGAGCAGTTCTGGGTCGCGATGCACGCGGCGGAGGGCCTTGCTCTGGGCGGTCTCGGCGAGGAGGTGGTCCCCGTGCTGGAGCCGAAGCTCGCCGTGGAGAAGGACGCGCAGCGTCGCTGCGGTCTCGCGCGGGAACTCGTCCGGGCGGGGCGGCGCGAGCATGTCGCCGCGCTGGCCGAGGTGCTCCGAAGCGAGGATTCCTACGGCCATACCCATGCTGCGGAGAGCCTCTTCAAGGTCGATGAGCTGGGCGACGCGGAGACCATGGCCGAGCGCTTCCAGCGGGGCGGGGATGTGAAGCTGCGCCTGATGGCGGCCGGCGCGCTGGCGCGCCAGGGCGATGGCGAGGCCCTCGCCTACATCCGCGCTTGCCGCGACGGCGAGGATCCCGAGGGGCTCCAGATCGCGGCCTGGTTGCTCGGCGTGCTCGGGGACGAGTCGGATGTGGAGCCGTTGCGCCGTCGGCTCGACGACGCCCCGTCGCCCCTCGTGAGAGCCTACGTCGAGCACGCCCTCGCCTGCCTCGGCGATGCGGAGGGGCTGGCCCGCCTCGCCCGCAATCTCGAAGACGCCGACGCCGCAGTCCGCACCTACGCGGCGAATTTCGCGGGCGACGCCAAGGCGGGCTCGACGAAGGCCCGGCTCGAGGCGATGCTCGACGATCCGCATCCCGACGCCCGCGTGCGCGCCGCGCAGGCCCTGATGCAGCTTTCCCGAATCCATCCATGAGAACCAGCAAGACACTCCAGCGTTTCCGCGCGGGCGAAATCGCCCGCTGCGCCAATCTCGGCAATTTCATCCCGCCCTACATCGTCCACGCTGCGAGGGCGGGCTTCGACTGCATCTGGCTCGATCTGGAGCACCGCGCCTTCGAGCTGCGGGAGCTGCAAGTGCTGCTCGCGCACTTCCGCCTCTACGACATCGACTGCCTCCTGCGCGCGCCGACTCTGGAGAAGACCGGGCTCTACCGTTATCTCGAGGACGGGGCCACCGGCCTGATGATTCCGCATGTGTCCACGGCGGAAAAGGCACGCCAGCTCGTGCAGTCGACGAAGTTCCCGCCTCTCGGCGACCGCGGCCTCGACAACGCGGGTCTCGATTCCGACTACCGAATCTGCGGGGACAACCGGGCCTACACCGAGTGGGCCAACCGCGAGACCTTTCTCGTGGTCCAGATCGAGACGCCGGAGGCGGTGGAGAACGTCGAGGAGATC
>SLGN01000576.1 GCA_007123695.1 Verrucomicrobiales bacterium | reverse complement strand
CCGAAAGCCACCCGCTGCGTGGTCTCTGGGGGGCGCTGGCGGTCCGTTGCGCGGCCCTGCGGGAGTGCGACTCCACCTGAAACGGGATCCCAGCCCTCCGCGCACAGCCGCGGAGGGCAGCGCGAGCGTGTACCGAAGCTTCGGATTTCGCCGCGATCGCCGCGAAAAACCGCCCTCCGCGGCGGTCGCGGTCCTCCGGCCGCCGATCACGCCCCTTCCGCTTGCCAGTTCCTGGCTTCGTGAATTATTCAGGCTAGAGAAAAATCCGTTTGACATTGGAAAAGGATTTGGGAAAGTGAATTCACTTCTTGAAACTGCATGCAGATGTAGATCGCTGCTCCTCAGAATGCCGCTCTAGCCGACCGCCATTCCCATCGACGCAAATCCTAACCACTCCTATGAACTCCCAAAATCCGAAAACGTCCCAACTCCCCGTCCTGCGTGGCGGCATGGTCGGCATGGGCATGATCTTCGACGAGACCTACGCGCCTTTTTTCGAGGCGGCGCAGGATGGCCTCTTCGATCCCGCGACCGGCCCCTACAAGGTTGCGCTGGCAGGATGCGCAACCCGCACCGGGAGCCGCGGGGCTGCCTACCGCGAGCGACGCGGGCTTTCCGAAGCGGATTTCGGGAACTTCGCGGGGGACAGCGCCGTCGAGGATCTCCTCGGGGCCGGGATCGACTTCCTCTGCGTCGCTTCGCCCGACGACCGTCACTTCAGCGCCGCGCGGGCGGCCCTGGAGGCCGGCAGGCATGTCGTCATCGAGAAACCTTCTGTTCTGTCCCTCGCCGAACTCGACGAACTCGCCGCTCTTGCCAAGGATAGGGGAGTCCTCGCCAAGGTCGTCTACCACAAGCTGCTCGACCCCGACCACAAGAAGCTCCGCACTCTCGTTCACGACGGCATCCTTTCGCATGTGAACAACGGCTACTGCTCCCTGCTCGAACCGAAGTCGATCTCTGGAGGGCAGTTCGCCAGTTGGATCACCGGACGCAATCCGGGCACCTACGTGGCGGTCCACTACCTGAAGTTGATCGACTACACCTTCGGGGGGCGGCTCAAGAGCGTTGCCTGCACCGGCCAACGGGGTCTGGTCGGCCCAAAGAACGGTCCCACCTGGGACTCGACCCAGCTTCGCCTCGTCTACGAATACGACAGCGGACGCGAGGCCGCCTTCGATATCCACACCAGTTGGGTGACGCCCGACAACTTCCCCGGATACGTCGAGCAGGAGGTGCAGTTCCGTTTCGACAACGGCGTCTGGAACGGCCACAGCCGCAAGCGGGGCGTCGAACTCACCGTCGAGGGCCGCACCCCGCATGAGTTGAAGACCACGGTCAACAACCACTACAACGGCAGCTTTCTCGAGCCATGGGGCGAGCGAAGCCAGCGAGGCTACGGCATCGAGACCATCGAGCGCTTCGTCCGCGAAGTCGCCTACGTCGAACTGGGCGGCCCCTTGGAGAACCGTCCCGAGCGACTCACCGCCATGGCCGACCGCCACTACAACGAGCTCGCCGCCGACCGCCAGGTGGTCGCGGCGGTGCAATCGATGGAGGCCATCCTCGCCAAGGCCTCCGCCGGCGAACCCAACGGCATCGTCGAGGTCAACGGACCCAGCGGCGGCCTCGCTCTATGGCTCCCCGGCAAATCCGAACCCGAAATCCTCTACGGAGCCGCCGTCTGAACTGAAATACCCGCATTCCACCAACGAACTCCCTTTTCCCTCCATCCACTTTCTGCCTCTAATTTCTATGACTACCCTTGCGCCCCCTGCCCGCTCCGTCCGCCCCGCCCATCTCGTCGAGCATGCCGGCGAGGAAACCTCCAACCATTTCCGCCACGATCTCGTCGACACCGAGCCCGTTTGCCTGCGCACCCGCACCTCGAGCATGGCCGTCCTCCACCGCAGCGCGGGATCCTACCACTACACCCCCGAGGGACGGAAGCTGGCCGACTTCACTTCCGGCGTTCTCGTCGCCAATCTCGGCCACCATCCCAAACGCTGGTGGAAACGGGTCATGGAATATATGGCTCTGGAGGACGCCTGCGGCGACGAGGGCTACCACATGGGCGTCACCCTGACATCCTACAACGCCGTGACCGAAGTCGAGACGGAAGCGAACCGCCGTCTCCTCGCAAGCCTCCGCTCAGCTCCCGGAGGCGGCCGCATGGAGCGTGTCCTCTGGGCGGCAAGCGGAAGCGAGGCCATTCAGAAGGGTCTCTGGGCCGGTCTCGCGAAGCGCCCCGACGGCGACGGGATCATCCTCGCTACTCGCGGCGGATTCCATGGTAAGAAAGGTCTTTCCGGAGCGGTCACCGGCTGCGAAACCGACAAGGAGCGGGATCCGCGCGTCCGCTTCATCAGCTTTCCCAAGGACGAGTGCCACAGCCTCGAGGCCCGCCGCCAGCCTCTCGACCTCGCCCCCTACCGCGCCGAACTCGAAGCGCTGAAGAAGGAATTCGGCGACCGACTCTGCGTTCTCGTCACCGAGCCCTATCTCGGCGGCGGCGGATCCTACCATCCGCAGAAGGAGTACATGCAGATGCTCGCCGAGTTCTGCCACGAGAACGACCTGCTTTTCTTCCTTGACGAAATCCAGGCGAACTTCGGGCGCACCGGTTCGATGTACGCCTTCAGCGAATATGGCGTCGAGCCCGACCTCGTTGCCCTTGGCAAAGGCCTCGGCAACGGGATGCCCGTCGATGCCGTCGTCGGGCGAGCCGACGTCTTTGCCCGCATGGGCTTCGGCGAAGGATCGGACACTTGGAGCGCTCACCCTCTGGGCTGCGCCGCCGTCCTTGCCACCCTCGACGAATTCGAAGAGAACGACGTCATCGGACAAGGCAGCCGTCTTGCCACCGCGATCGAAGAATGTCTGGTCGAACTCAACGGACTGCCGAGCATCAAGCATGTCCGCGGCGAAGGCACGGTCTGGGGAATAGAGTGCCAGGCCGTCGACGCTCTGACCGCAGAGGAAGTCGCCCACGAAATCGTGCGTCTCTGCTACCTCGGCGACGAAGAAGGACGCGGGGTCCATCTCCTCGGCCCTCTCGCCGGCAAGGTCATCCGCATCGCGCCTCCGCTGACCATGGCCGTTGAGGAACTGAAGGAATACTTCGGCGTCATGCATCGACTCGCCGCACGCGTAGGGCGGTGACCGGTTTCCCACCGGTCTCATCGAGGCCCCATCGGAACAGATTCCTGGGATTTTTCACGAGCGCTGTGGGTCGGGTTTTGACCGGAACGT
>SLGN01000527.1 GCA_007123695.1 Verrucomicrobiales bacterium | reverse complement strand
GCGGCGTTCGAGGAGGATCAGGGAGAGGAGGAGTTCGGCGTAGGTCCGCTGGAGGGCGTAGAACCATCCCGGCCAGCCGTCGAGGATCGCACGCTTCGCCAGCAGGGTAAAGAGAAAGACGGCGGGGGCGGCGGGCCAGACCATGCGGCGGAGGCGGTCGGGGAGGGTGCCGGGTCCGGACTCGGTGGCCAATTTGTCCGCCTCGAGCCGGGCATACTTCGACTGGGAATCGAGCCAGCGCCCGAGGGGCTTGCGGTCGTCGTGGTCGATCTTGGCAGCGAGGCGGCCCGAGGGACCGGCGAACTCGAGCCGCTGGGTGTGGCCGTCGGCGACGTATCGGCAGGCGGAGCGGTCGAAAAGAACCGCCCGGGGAGGGTAAAGGGATCCGCGGAGTGCCCGACCGTGCACGAGATAGCGGAAGTCGGCGAACCACGCCACTTTGTCCTCCGGTTCGAGGGACAGGAGTTCGTCGGCGAAATCGGTGTCCAAAATGTAGTCCGCGTCGAGGGCGAGGACCCACCGGGTCGCGACTTGGGAGAGCCCGTGGTTCCATTGGTCGGTGTGGTTGTCGAAAGGACGGGTCACCGTCTCGACGTTGGGGAACTCTTCGCAAATCCCGAGAGTGCCGTCGTCGCTGCCGCTATCGACGACGACGACCCGACTGGCCCAGCGCAGCCGCTCAAGGCAGCGCCGCAGGTTGGGGGCCTCGTTCCAGGTCAGAACGAGGGGAGTGACTTCGTCGAGGTTCATGGGGACTCGAAGGAATTTACGCCATGCCGCACCCAATACCAGAGTGCGGCGAAACGTTCGCGGCGCTGCGAACCGCGATCCCAAGGCGACAAGGGGAGGGCGGCCGGCTCGAAGGCGCTCTCGAACTCGATCTGGGGAAAGCGCTTGCGGAAGACCGCCTCGGACCGCGGGATGTGGAACCAATTCGACACGAGAACGACGCGTCGCGCTCCGAGCTCCTCGAGCAGGGACGCGGAAAAGTCCGCGTTCTCCCAGGTCGAGCTCGCCTGCGGTTCCACGAGGATGCGGTGCGGCGGAACCCCCATCCTGCGCAAGCCCCGTTCCTGGAGCCCTCCGTCTCCGGTGACGATGACGGGCGTGTCCGGAAAGGCGGCCGCTAGGCGGGCGGCACGCTTGGCGCGGGCGAGGTCGCCGCCGCCCAGTACGACGATGGCGTCGGGCGCCCACGGCACGGGACGGCGCGGAGGGTCCGGCCACGGCGACCACAGCGCCCAGGCCACGCAAGCCGCGAAAAGCAATCCGCTCAGCGCCAGCACGCCCAGAGCAATGGCGCCCGGAACGGAGGTTCCCGACAGCGGCAATCGGCGAGGTTGCGGGTTCTTCATAGGGTGCGGTCGAGGCACGGCGGGACCGGTCCGCCGCCGAGCATCCACTGGTAGACCTCGTGCATTTGCGAGGCGACGCGGGGCCAAGTGAAGCGTTCCTCGACGAGGCGGCGGCCAGCCCTTCCGAGAGCGAGTCGTTCCGGCTCGGGCATCGCCAGCAGGGCCCGCAGTCCTTCGGCGATGCTGCCGGGATCGGTCCCGATTTCCAAGGCCGCACCGGCGGCGAATCCTTCGGGCAGGTTGCAGGCGGGCGTCATCAGCACGGGCAGCCCGTAGGCCCAAGCCTCCAGCACCGCCATGGGCAGGCCTTCGCTGTGGCTCGGCAGGACGAAGGCGTCGGCGGAGCGCAGCAGCGCGTCCTTCGCCGCGCCGAAGACGGGACCGAGGAATACGAGGTCCGCCTCGGGATCGTGGCCCGGTTCCCCGTTTGCGGCGGAGGACTCTCCGGCGGGGATTTGGCCGAAGGGCAGCTCCAGTTCGCGGCAGAGCCGGCGCAGCTCGTCTCCGTGGTCGATCTGGTCCCAGCCGGCGACGACGAAGCGCCAGCCCTCGCGGTCCGGCAGGCCCGCCCAGGCCCGAAGCGCCCCGGCGAGGCCCTTCTTCGGATGGAGCCGCCCTAGGTAGATCAGGGTGCGCGGACGGTTCCGATCCGGAGCGGCGCGGGAGATCGGGGCGGGAGACAGTTCGGGGAGATCGACGCCGTTGGGCACGAGGCAGACCGGATTGCGCAGGCCGTAGGCGCGGATGTCGGCGAGCTCCTTGGTCGTGTTGGCTTGGATGCAGGCCGCGTTCCGGAGCATGGCGTCTTCGTAGGCGAGGGCGGCGAGGCGTTTGTTCAGCCGCGACCGCCCCAGCGTCCACGGTTCCAGCATTCCGTTCGGGGTTGCGAGGTAGGGCCGTCCCGTGCGCCGGTGCCAGCGGAGCGCCGCGAGCGAGGGATACATCCAGAGATGCTGCAAATGGAGGAGATCGCGTTCCGAGGCGACGAGATCATCGACGAGGCCGGGGGCGTAACCAAGCATCCGCGGCCCGAGGCGTCGGCGGAGACGGCATTCGATTCCCTTCCAAAGGGGTGCGTCCTCCTGCCAGCGGTCGTCGTGCAGCCCCCAGGCAACGACCTCCGCGCCGAGTTTACGGAGAGCCAAGGCGAGGCAACGCTCGATCTCGAAGATTCCGCCTGCTCGGCTGCTTAGGCAATCGCTGAGGAACCCCACCTTCATCGTCTCGCGAGCAGTCCGAGCAGGGTGCGGTCGAGGACCGTGCCGCGTCGGGGGCCGATTTCCAGGGCCTTCTCCGCCGCCGCCATCAGCCCGGCGGCGAAGCGCTCCGGCCCCCAGTCGGCGACGAGGCGGCGGCTCGCCTCGCCCATGGCGGACCGCGCCCGGGGGGGCAGGGCAGCGACCCGCGCCATCAGTCCGGCGAGCCCCTCGACGTCGCCGGGATCGAAGGTCCAGCCGTTGTCCCCCTCGCGGACGAGCTCGGGGACGCATCCGCAGCGCTCCGAGACGAGGACCGGCAGTCCGCTGGCCATCGCCTCGTTCACGACGAGGCCCCATTGCTCTGTGGTGCTGGCGTGAACGAAGGCCCCGGCCCCGGCGTAGAAGCGGGGCAGCTCTTCGATCTGGCGGAAGCCGGGCAGGAACAGGACGGGGCCTTCCGTCTCGCCCTCGCTCTTGGCGGTGCCGCCGACTTGGGGACTCGTGCCGGGTTCCCAGGGGGCGCGTTCGACCGGCTCGAGCCCGAGCGTTTCGGCATGGGCGAGCAGGGCGGGCTTTCCGTCTCCGTCGCCGAGCAGGACCAGCGGCCACGTCTCGCCAGTCCCGGGGGCTCGGTCCTTGCTTCGTCGACCGCTTGAGCGGACGTAGGCGGCGTAGGCTTCGAGGAGCCGGGGTAGGTTTTT
>SLGN01000109.1 GCA_007123695.1 Verrucomicrobiales bacterium | reverse complement strand
TTCCGGCGGATCCAGTGCGGCCGGTGCGGCCACATCTTCCAGCAGCCTTCCGTTCCGAAGAGCCCGGTCGAGAGATTAGCCTGCGCGATCGTCGCGGTCCTGCTGGTCCTCGGATGCTTCGCGGCCCTTGCTTTCCAGTTCCCGGGAATTGGCGCGTCACTTCCTGAGATCCCATTCGGCGCCGCGCTTGAGAAGGCCGTCCTGGAGCAGCCCCAGGTCGCCGCCTATCTGCTCGCGTTTCTCTTCCTCGTCCTTCCGACCTGTTGTCTGGTCGTCGCCATGGTTGCCAGCATCAGATCTCGGAAACGGCTCGCTAGCGCGTACGAGCTCAGGGTTTCGCCCGCCTCCTTTCCGCCCCCCGAGCGGGATCCGTCGGGTGAGGCTCCCCCCTCCGACGTCTCGCTGGACACAGATCGTGAAACGAAGCCATTAAGGCAGCTCACTCGAAACCCCTCCTCCGCGCGTTGCCCGCCCTCCGCGCCGCGACGATCCTGGCCTCCCTCGGCTGGGGCGCGACCGAGAGCGCCAGCGCCTCCGCCGCCTTCGTTCCGATGGGGGACTACGCGAGGCAGGCCGAGATCGTCGCCTTGGTCGATAGCAGGCCTTCGGCCGAGCGTCCCAACGATTCCCGCGCCGTTCTGACCTTCCGGGAGATCCTCAAGGGCGGCCCCGGCCTCGCGGGACGGGAGTTCCTGCTTGCCCGGCGGCACGCCTCCTCCGACGCGTTCGCGCCGCAGAAGGGCGAGGGCTTCGCCGTGCTGCTCAGAGAGGGCTGGGAGAGCCACGACCTCCCCCTGCTCACGGTCTACATGGAGGCGTACGAGATCGAAGCCCTGCGAGCCTTCCTTGAGATCGACCGGTTGCCCACCGAGCGGGAGCGCCTCCTCGCGCTGCGTGAACTCCTGGACGCCACCAACCCGCATTTCGGCCAGCAGCTCATGCAGGACTTCCGCAACATGCGGGACGAGCGCAACTTCGACCTCCTGACAGGGCTCTACGAGGACGGGGACCCAGGGATGCGGCGAGAGGCGGCAGCGCTGATCGGGCGGATTGGGGATCCCAGAGGAGTGCCTACCTTGATCGCCGCGCTCGATTCGCCGGACCTCGTCATCTCGTCCGAGGCGGCGAGGGCTCTCTTGTTCGTTTTTCGCGGGGCTCCCGGAGTGGAGGACGCCTTTCGCCGTGTGCTGGACTCGTCCGAGCACGCCGAGCTGCACAGGACCGCCGAGCGCTATCTGGCCGCCTACGACGAGAGCGTCGCCGCCCGGGTCGAAGCCGGTCGCAGCTCCTACCAACGCGCTTCCGCCCTCTTGGAGCAAGGGGACGAAGACGGCGCGCGCCCCTATTTCGACCTCATCCTCGCCGATGCTGGCGAATTCGAGACCCTGGTGCGCTTGAACCCGGCGTGGGTCGCCCGCATTCTGCGTGCCGAGCCGGAAACGCGGGACCGGCTGCGCCCCTCGCTCCTGCCCGTCCTCGCGGAGCACGCCGAAGAGGAGAACTACCTGCGGGCCGCCGGCGTCGCGAATCTGCTCGGCGCCCTCTCCCATCCGGAGACCGCGCCTTTGCTGCTGGAGCTATTGGAGCGTGCGGATCAGAGTCGCTACGAACGGTCCGTCCGCATCGCCGCCTTTGCCTTGGCCGATCTCGACGGCGAGTTCCGGGAGCAGGCCATGGCGAGGCTGGAGGCCCGGGACGACGCGGCGGCGTTGCGCCCGCTGCTGGAGGAGGCCCGGGACGAAGGCGCCCGGCTGGTCGCCGAGCTGGAACGCGCGCTGGATGGCAGGGAATCTTCCGCCGCGCTCGGCTGGATCGTCCACCGGCTCGGAGAGCTTCGCGAGGAGCGGGCCGTCGATCCCTTGTTCCGCGCCCTAGAGTCGGGGGCCTCGCAACGATTCCGAAACGCCGATCTCACCGAAGCGCTGGTCCGCATCGGCGGGGAGCGGGTTGAGGCAGCCGCGGCGGGTCTCCTGCGGCATCCCGACGAAAACCAGGTGCGGAGGCAGGCGGTCGAGATCGTGTTCCGGCTCCAGCGTGAGCGCGCCCTGCCGCTGGCTCGGCGCATGCTCGCCGAGGAGGGTTTCGGGAGGAGGAGCGCCGCGGCGCTCTTTCTGTCGAACCACGGCGCCCCCGAGGATCTCGAGACCCTCATCCCGCTAAGCGATTTCTGGACCGGCGACCGGGAGAACCACTACTGGCTGCAGCTCGCCGTCTCCGGGATCCGCCAGCGCCACGGCTACGACCTCAACGGCCCGATCGAGGCCCGTCCGTGATCCATGAGAGAAATCGGAGTTCTTTGATGACAAGTCCTGCCCCTCATGGGGGACGCCTCCTCCTCCCGGCTTGCCGGGCGCGTACGGTGCGCTATACTAGCCTAGGCCATGCTCTCAACGCGCAATCCCTTCCCCGGTATGAACCCTTTCCTTGAGCAGGGCTGGAGCGACACGCACACCTTGCTCGTCGGCTATATCAGGGACGCCCTCGCTCAGTCCGGCCTGCCCGGGGGCCTGCGGGCGCGGGCCGAGGAGGCGCTCTCCATCGACGAGGGCGAGGGGGCGAAGCAGGCGGCGAGAGGCGACGTGGCGGTGGTCGATTCGTGGCGCGAAGGAATCGCTCCGGTCTGGACTCCGGAAAAGGAGAGCGCCCCCGTCGCCGTCGCGGACCCGGTGCTCGTGCCCCGCGAGCGGCCCATCGAGCGCTGGGTCGAGATCACCACCGTCCATGGACGCCTCGTGACGGTGATCGAGGTGCTGAGCCCGTCGAACAAGTCGGGGCCGGGCCGGGACCGCTATCTGAAAAAGCGCGACTTCTACGGCGAGGGCGAGGTCAACGTCGTCGAGATCGACCTGCTGCGAGGCGGAGAGCCGACGGTGGCCGGCCGGGCGCGGACGCCCGGCGAGGAATCGCTCTACACCATCTGCGTGCTGCGTGCCGCCCGGGCCGCCCGGCTCGAAGTCTACCACTGGGGCCTGCGCGACCGCATCCCCGCCTTCCGCGTGCCGCTGCGGGCCGAGGACGAGGACGTGGCGCTCGACCTCCAGCCGCTCGTCGACCGCGCCTACGAGCTGGGCTACTACTGGCAGGACAATCCCCAAACCGCCCGGCTCCACCCCCGGCTCTCGGAGGAGGAAGCCGCCTTCGCCGAGGAGCGTCTCCGCGCCGCCGGACTGCTCGGGGTGAAGGGAGAGGGGTGATTCAGACGGTCGTGGCATGAGGTCGTCCCAGCAGGCGGCCGCCGCCCTCGCCCTCGCCCTCGCC
>SLGN01000508.1 GCA_007123695.1 Verrucomicrobiales bacterium | reverse complement strand
CCGGCGCCCTGGCAGCCTCTTCGGCGCGGACTTCCTTGTTTCCGTCGTCCTTGTTCGTGTCGGCCTCGGCGTCGCCGTCGCCGTCGCCGTCCTCGGCCTTCCGGCGGCGTTCCGAGGCCTTTTCCTTGGCACGCTTGAGGCGGCGTTTCTGGTCCCAGAAGTGGTCGAAGTTCGAGGTGGCGTCGCGCAGCCGGTTGTATTGCTGCTCGCTGAGGAAGGCGCGGAGCTTGTCCTCCTCGGCGACGTTGGCCAGCGACATGAGCATGCCGCGCTCGAAATAGTCGCCCCAATAGCGCTGCACGTCCTCGAGGTAGTCGGTCGCGGATCCGTGGACGATTTCGGACATGGTCTCGCGCTGGTCGGGGGTGAGACGCAGGTGGTCGTCGAGGGTGGAGAGGGACATG
This sequence comes from Verrucomicrobiales bacterium, assembly GCA_007123695.1. Lineage (GTDB taxonomy): Bacteria > Verrucomicrobiota > Verrucomicrobiia > Verrucomicrobiales > DEV007 > Arctic95D-9. The sequence goes on along the minus strand of SLGN01000508.1, from coordinate 2,854 downwards.
CGGGCGAAGGCTTCGATGCGGTCGAGATGGCGGCGTTCGAGGACTTCCTCGTAGCGGCGGATCTGGTCGGCGCTGAGCACCGTCTGGAGGGCGTCCTTCCAGAGTTCGAGGTTCTCGCCTTCCTCCTCGGAGCGGTTCCCGCCGAAGTTGACGCTGCCCATGCCCTCGAGCATTTCCTTGGCAGTGTCGGGGTCGGCGCTCTCGAGGCGGGTGCGGAAGTAGCGCTCGGCCTGCTCGTGCCACTGCTTCATGCTGCGCTCGGCGGCGCCCTTGGCGGCGAGCACGAGCTGTTCCTGCTGCTCGCCGTCGAGTTCGCAGAGACGGGCGATGTCGTCGATGACGATGCGCATGAAGCTCATGCGCGTGTCGCGCTCGCCTTCGGCGAGCTTGAGGATGTGTTGGGAGATCTGGGCGTCGAGCGGCGTCTTCGCCTCGTCCATGGCAGGCGCGTCCGGCTTGTCCTCTGCGGCGGCGGCGGCGTTCGGGACCGGGCGCGGGGGACGGGCGGCGGGCTCCAGCTTCGCCGGCATGTCCGGAACTTCGGCGGCGGGGACGGCGGCGCCGGGCTTTTCCCCGATCACTCGGAAAGGGTCGGGCTCGTCGATGCCGTCCTGCGCCTGCGGCGACAGGGGTGCGAAGGCGAAGACGGCGCCGAGCAGCATGGCGGCCGGCGGCAACAAAGACGCGGAGGGCAGGGGGCGGGTCCTGGTCGTCATGGGCGGGTCGATTCGATGGAGTTGAAATAGCTGTCGAGGCCGCGGCGGAATTCCTCGGGCAGTTCGCGCCCGGCCTTTCCGGTGCTCTGGTCGACGTCGCGCGGCAGGGGGGCGAGCTCGAGGCCTTCGCCCTGCGGTCCGACGTCGCTGAGCGCCGAACCCTGGGTGCCGCCGTCGCTGCCACCACCCCCGCCGCCGCCGCCACCGCCTCCGCCGCCGCCCCCGCCGCCCGATTGCTGGCGCTTCGACTGGAGCAGCAGCTCGATGACTTCGGTCTGGAAGGAGATGGCCTCGGGCCCGGTGTCGGGCCGCGCGAGGACGGCGTGGGCTTGGCGCATGATGTCGGAGGCCTGGGCGAGCAGTTGGATCTCGTTCCCGAACTCCTGGGCGTCGGGCAGGGCGAGCACGTCCTCGACGACGGCGTCGAGCCGCTCGCGGATGTCGGTCTGGGTGTATTCGAGGGGGCGCACTCTCTCGGCGTAGACGTCGGGGGCGAAGGCGTCGCGTGCCTCGTCGAGTTCGCGCGTCTCGTCGCGCAGCTGCATCTCGTCGCGCAGCGCCTTCATCACGCGCAGGACGATTTCGGGCGGCAGGCTCTTCGCCTCCCCCTGCTGGCCTTCGCCCTGGCCGCCTTCCTCGGCCGCGGCGACGAGTTCCTCGGCCCAGCGGTCGAGGGTGTCGGCCCAATACTGCGACGCGGCGACGGAGCGCCCGCTGAGGTTGGCGAGGGATTCCTGCCCGACCAGCCGCAGGGCCGGCACCACCGAGCGCTCCTTCATCTGGTCGAGCACGTTCTTGTAGATGCCTTCCTGCTTGCGCTGGAAGTACGCTTCGAGGTCGCTCTGGATGTTGTGGACGAAGCGGCTCTGTTCTTCTTGCGCGACGGCGATTTCTTCGCCGACTTCGCGGATCCGCTGCTCGAGGCGCTGTTTCGGCATGCCGAAGCCGCCCGCGAGGGTGCGGGCCAGTGTGTCGGCGAGTTCGGTCTGCATGCGCGAGGCGGCCTTGAGCCGCTTGACGAAGGTGCTGGCCTCGAGGCTGGCGAGGATCGCGGCGAGTTCGTCGGCGACGCGGGCGAATTCCTCGATCAGCTCGCGTTGCTCATCGAGAGCGCGGTCGAGGCCTGCCTGGGCGGGCGAGGCCGCTGCGGCCTCGGGCGCGGGAGAATCGCCGCCGTCTTCCCCGCCCGCGTCGGCGAGGGTGGTGGTGGGCAGGCGCAGGGGGGCGGGCGCGCCGTCGCCTCCGGACTCTCCGCCGCCATCCTTCTTGGAGTCGTCCATGCCCTTTTCCTGATCGGTGAGTGAGGGGGAGGGAGACGTGCCGGATTCGTCGGCGCCCTCCGCCTGATCGCCGTCGGCTTCGGCGGAGGAAGCCGACGAGGCCGAGGCGCCCGGCGCGGATTCGGCGGAATCTCCGGATTCTTCGGGCTCGGCCGCAGACGGTTCGGCCGCCGACGAAGAGGAATCGCCGGGGGCTCGCGAGGCCTGCTGCAGCAGGTCGGCGACGCTGGGCATGCGTTCGCGCGCGATGTCGTCGAGCGCCCGCATCATCTCGGCCCATCGCTCGAGGCGGGCGGCGTCGAACTCCGGATTCTTGGTCGCTTCGCCGACGAGTTCGCGTCCGGCGGAGGTGAGGGCATCGAGACGTCGGGCGTTGGCCGACTCCGCCGAGGCCTGCTCCTGGAGGCGGCGGCGGTTCTCGGGCTGGTCGAGCTCTTCGGCGGAAAGCTCGCGCAGGGCCAGGTTCGACTCGTGGAGCTGGCGCTCGCGCTCGTAGGTCTCGCGGGTGTTGCGGAACCATTTCGAAAACTCCTCTGTGAGCCACCGGGCGTGCTCCTCGGGACTGAGGACGTGCAGGAGGAAGGCCGGCGAGAGGGTGCGCTCGCGGTTGGGGAGGAAGTCGTTGGCGAAGGCGCGGATGCGGTAGCTGCCGGGAGGCAGGCCCTCGCGAGCCGCCGAGAAGGTGCCGCGGGCGCGCACCGAAGTCCGCTGGGGATCGCCCCCGGCGACGGGCTTTTCGCCGCGCACCGTCTCGCCGCCGCCGCCGGCGTCGGCGGTCCATTCGAGGCCGATCTCGCGCAGGCCGAAGTCGTCGCGGGCGTCGATGTCGAAGGCGACGACCTCGTCGGACAGCCCGAT
>SLGN01000182.1 GCA_007123695.1 Verrucomicrobiales bacterium | reverse complement strand
GCCAAGCAAGTCGCCTAACCCGGCAATCCGAGACGGATCAAACGAATTCTAGCGATACGGAGGCGTAAGGCGGTGCCCGGAAGCCCCCCGGACTCCGCCCCGCTGCTCGCGTCACGGGGAGGCGTTTCTGCGGAAAAATCTGTCTTCGCCGGAGTCGGTCTTGCCACCGACTCCGGCTTTTTTGCGTCGCACCACTACATCTTGCACAGCGGCAGCACAGCACCCCCACGATATTGTGGCGTTCAGATTTTCAACCAAAAAACGCGACTTTAGGAGAAATTTCCTCCTAAACTACGATAAATTCTCGTAATCTAGCAGGGAATCGCCAATTCATCCCTGAAATCCCATGCTAATCCGATTCAAAGCATCGAACTTCCTCTCCATTCGCGACGAGATCGAGTTCACCGCCGAGGCAACCCGCGAGGCGAATCATCGCCATCACGTCGCCCGAGGGCCCTACCCGTGGCTGAAGGTCCTGCCCGCTGCCGCCTTTTACGGCCCCAACGGATCGGGCAAGAGCAATGTCGTGAAGGCGATCGAGTTCGCGAAAACCCTGATCACCACAGGGACGAAAGGGAAGGAGCCGATCCGGCGGCAGCCCTTCAAACTGGGAGCGGGTTCGGCGGCGGCACCCTCGCGCTTCACCTTCGAGTTCCTCTGCCGTGGCGACCGCGTTTTCCGCTACGAGTTCGCCGTCACCGCCGAGCGGGTTCTCTCCGAATCGCTCACCGAGATCCGTTCCAGCAGCGAGCGTCTGTGGTTCTCCCGCGAACCCGGCTCCGGCGTCGAGGGCGACCGCTTCCAGCTTCCCTACCTCGACCGCAGGGACCTCCCCAGCGAGGAATGCCAGTTCGTCCGGTTCGTGGCGCGGGGGACGCGCCCCAACCAACTGTTCCTGCGCGAGGCGATCGACCGCAACCTCGACCACTTCGCCGACGCCTTCGAGTGGTTCCGCACGCAGTTGGTCGTGCTGCATCCGCACACCCGTTTCGGTCCGCTGGAGATCACCCTGAGCGAGCAGAACGAGCTGCGCGCCTTCGCCTCCGACGCCCTGAGCGCCGCCGATACCGGCATCGTCCGGATCTCCAGCGAGGAGGTGCCCCTGCGCAGTGCGGGCATCCCGGAAGAAGTCCTCGAACTGATCAAAGGCTCGCTCGCTCACGAGGGCGAGGGCACCTACCTCATCGATCCGGACGGCAAGCGCTACGCTCTCTACCTGAAGGACGGCGGGGTGCGGGTCTACCGGCTCATCACCTTCCACCGCGACGCCGAGGGGCGGGAGGTCGAGTTCGAGCTCGGCGAGGAGTCCGACGGCACCGTGCGCCTCCTCGACTTCCTCCCCGGCCTCTTCGCGGTGGCGCGGACTGGGCTGCCTCGGACGATCATCATCGACGAAATCGACCGCAGCATGCACCCGCTGCTGACCTGGTGGTTCGTCGAGAGCTTCCTCGACCGCTGCGGGCCGGAGAGCCGGTCCCAGCTCCTCTTTACCTGCCACGCGTCGCATCTGCTCGACCAGAAGCTTCTGCGCCGCGACGAGATCTGGCTGGTGGAGAAAACCAAGGAGGGCGCCACCGAGATCGAATCCATCTCGGACTACGCCGATGTCCGCATCGACACCGACCTCCGCAAGGGCTACCTCCACGGCATCTACACCGGCATCCCCCAGCTCAAGCGCCTCCGGCTCGATCCTGCCGAAAGGACAGGGAAGCCAGCGAAAGCGGCACTGCATGGCCAGATTTAGACCAGCCCGGGGCACCGGCAGAAAGCGCACCAAGCCGCTCTACGTCATCGCTGCCGAAGGGCGCGTGACGGAGCGGATCTATTTCGAGTCCTTCGAGCCGGGGCGAAACGGTGGTTTTCGGATCGACTGGGTGTCCAATCCAAAGGACCGGAGCCATCCACTGGAGGTGGTCAAGCGGCTGATCCAGGCGGAGCGGGACCGCCGAGGAGTCGAGACGCGTGCCGAGTATTGGGCCGTAATCGACCGCGACTCCTGGGACGAAGCGGATTTGTCCAAAGCTTGGGCGCAGATCAAAGAGCGCGGGAACTTCCACCTCGCACTGAGCCGCCCCTGCTTCGAGCTGTGGCTCTACCTTCATCTGCGCGAGAACCGTCCCTTTTGCGACCGGCAGGAATGCGTGCGGGTGCTGACCGAGGTCTGTCCGACCTACGAGAAGTCGCGGTACGACCCCGCGTTGTTTTTGGGCGGACTAGCGGATGCGATCCGCAGGGCACGAAGCCTCGACGAGCGGCCGGAGGAAGCGTGGCCATCTCAGCAGGGCTCTCGGGTTTACCGCTTGGCGGAGAAGCTGTGCTGAACGTCGCTCCTTGATCGATTGGGTATGGGCCGACGGTCGGGCTGAAGCCCGAAGCCCGAAGCGCGAACGAAGGCCACACCGTCGTTGTGATCGAGCATTACTTCGAGATCATGGCCGAAGCCGACTGCCTCATCGAGATCGGCCCCGGCGCCGTCGGCACGCCCGAGGAGGTCTCCGCCGGGGAGAGCCCGACGGGGCCGTATTTGAGGGGGCACTTGGGAATTGAGGCGTGAATGGCGAATGACGAAATACCCAAATACCCAAGGAATGGCGAATGGCGAATCGTCGAATGGTCGATCCCGGCGACGGATCGCCGCTGCGGGCAAGGGGTTGCATTGATTTTAATGGGATGTAGAATGACCTCATGGACAGGGGGAAACTCTTCGAAAGGATCTGGATCGACCCCACACGATGCGGAGGGAAGCCTTGCATCCGTGGTCATCGCATCTGGGTGTCGCTCATTGTCGATTTGATCGCGGAAGGGCACAGCGAGCCAGAAATCCTCGAGGCCTATCCGGGGATCGAGATCGACGACATCCGCGCCTGCTTGGCCTTCGCATCCGAAATGACGCGGGAGCGCTTCGTGCCAGTCCGCTTGGAGAACGCCGCTGTCTGAGATGCGTTTCAAACTCGATGAAAATCTCGGAATCCGTGGAGCCCTTCTTCTGTCAGAGGCTGGGCACGAGGTATCCACCGTGGTTCAGCAAGGCATGACGTCGGCTTCAGATGATGAGGTCTATGAAATCTGCGTTCGAGAAGAGCGGGCGATCGTCACCTTGGATCTCGATTTTTCCAATCCATTGCGCTTTCCGCCCCAACCCATTCGCGTCAACCTAAGCCGAGAGCCCTTGTCGTGACTGGGGATTTCCGCTTTCTTTTGTCGCGTTCAAGGTGCTGCATGAACGGTGCGAATGTCAGGATGTCCTCCCATCGCTTGG
>SLGN01000721.1 GCA_007123695.1 Verrucomicrobiales bacterium | reverse complement strand
GGGCGTGCGCTTCGTCCAGCTCTACCACACCAATTGGGACCACCACGGCGGCCCCACCGAGAACTTGGAAAAGCATTTTCCCGAAATCTGCCGCGAGATCGACCAGGCATCGGCCGCCCTCGTGCTCGACCTGAAGCAGCGCGGCCTGCTCGAGGACACCATCGTGGTGTGGGGCGGGGAATTCGGCCGCACCCCCATGGGAGAGGTCCGCGAGGGCGGGGCGAGCGGGCGCGACCACCACATCGACGCCTTCACCATGTGGGTCGCGGGCGGGGGCTTCAAGGCCGGCTGCGTGCATGGCGCGAGCGACGACTTCGGCTACGAGGTCGTCGAGGGCGCGGTCCACGTCCACGACCTCCACGCCACCATCCTGCACCAACTCGGCTTCGACCACGAGCGGCTCACCTACCGCTTCCAGGGCCGGGACTTCCGGCTCACCGACGTGCATGGGCGGGTCGTGCGCGAGGTCCTCGCGTAGGCGGAGAGCCCGGCCCCGCCGATCCTACCCCATCGGCAACACGACCGCGCCGACGAGGACCAAGGCAAGGCCCGCCAGCGACATCAGCAGCATCATCACGCTGACGGTCTTGAAGGTCTCGATGGGCGTCATCCCCGTCATGCGGCCGATCACCCAGAAGCCGCTGTCGTTCGCCCACGAGATCGGCTTGGAGCCGCAGCCGATGGCGAGCGCGAGGTAGAGGGGAGAGTAGGAAAGGGCCGCATCGGCGGCCAGGGGCGCCACCATTCCCCCGGCGGTGATCATCGCGACGGTGGCCGAGCCCTGGGCGGTGCGGATCAGCGCCGTGGCGAGGTAGGCCACCGGAATCAGCATCAGGGTCTGCCGTCCCTCGATCGAGCTGCTGATGAACTCCGCCACGTTCGCATCCTTCAGGACCGAGCCGAAGGCCCCGCCGGCCGAGGTGATCAGGATGATGATCCCCGCGCTGGAGAGGGCCCCCGCCACCGCCGCCTTGGCCGCCCCGACGGGGACGTGCGCGGAGAAGCGCAGCAGCGCCACCGAGGCGGCGGCGGAGAGCAGCAGGGCGATGTTCTTGTCGCCGAGCAGCTTCATCGCGGCGATCTCCTTGCCGAGGGCGGAAAGCACCGTGTCGCCCCCGATGAGGGCGACGGGCAGCACGATGGGCAGCAGGGAAAGCCACAGCGAAGGCAGCGGCGCCTCGGTCCCCGGCGCCTCGCCACCGGACGATTCGTCGGCGGAGTCGCCCTCCTCCTCCCGCAGGGGGATCTCCCAGCGCCGGTTGGCCCAGTAGGCGTAGGCGATGCCGGTGGCGACGGTGAAGACGCCGACGACGAGGCCGCCGAGCATCATCGAACCGACCGGCACGCTCTCGCCGAAGGCCTCGGCCACGGCGAGCGGTCCCGGCGTCGGCGGAACGAGGGAATGGGCCATGGTCGCGCCGGCGACGATGGTCAGCAGGTAGAGCAGGTAGTCCTTTCCGGTCTCGCGCCGCATCGCCTTGCCCAGCGGCAGCAGCAGGTAGAAGACGGTCTCGAAGAACACCGGGATGCCGAGCGTGAAGGCGCTGCCGGCGAAGGCGAAGGGGGTGCCGCGGGCGCCGCAGACGCGCATCAGCGAATCGACGATCCGCTTGGCTCCGCCCGAGTCGAGGAGACAGCGCCCGATGATCGCGGCCATGGCGATGATCAGGGCGATCTGCCCGCAGCCGCGTCCGAAGGCCTCGGTGAAGCGCGAGACGAACCACTTTTGCGAATGCTCCAGCGCCGTCTTGTGGACGACGGCCAGCCCGGGCGGGACCGTCTCGGGCACGGCGCCGGAATCGCCGAGCAGCGCGGCGCGCTTCGCGGCGTCGAGCTGCGAGCGGTAGAGCAGATCCTGCGGGGTGAGCGCGGCGACGAAGAGGCCCGCCGCGACGAGAGCGACGAAGGGATGCCAGCGCAGGCCGACGATGCCGGCCACGACGATGGACATTCCGAGCAGCAGCAGCGTCAGCGAACCCATCGGGCGTGGTGCGGTTTCCCGGTCGCGGCGGCCTGGCTCACTTCATCGAGGCGAAGCGCGCCGCGAGCAGCTCGGCGGCCGGGGCGTTGCCCGCCCGCTCGCGGCTCGCGTCGATCCAGTTTTGCTCGAGCTGGTTCTTGGTGGGATGGTCCGTCTCGTAGAAGACGCCGAACTTGCCGGGATACTGCAGCGTCGCGAGCCGGTAGGCGGCGTTCTCGTCGGTGACGTCGTGGCGCCCGGCGTCTTCGGGGCTGTCGTCCCACTTCCTTTCCTCGATCCGTTCGAAGACGCCGCCCTTGCGGGGGTTGCCGTCGTCGAAGGCGCCGGGGTAGAAGACGATGCATTCGGAAAGCACCTCGACCACGCTGAATCCGGGGTGGAGGATGGCCCGCTCGAAGACCTCCATCATGTGCTTCACCTGGGTCGCGTGGGTGCGGGCGACGAAGCTCGCGCCTCCGTAGACGAGCTTCTTCATCGGGTTGATGGGCTGGTCGACGGCCCCGGCGGGATCGGTCTTGGACTTGAAGCCCCGGGGGCTCGTGGGCGAGGTCTGCTTCTTCGTCAGCCCGTAGACGAAGTTGTCCATCACCACGTAGGTCAGGTTCACGTTCTTGCGGGCGGCGTGGTCGAGGTGGTTGCCGCCGATGGAATAGCCGTCGCCGTCGCCGCCGAAGGCGAAGACATGCAGGTCGGGCCGGGCCAGGCTGACCCCGGTGGCGAAAGGCAGGGCGCGCCCGTGGATGTAGTGGACCCCGTGGCTGTTGACGAAGTAGGGAAAGCGCGAGGAGCAGCCGATCCCGGCGATGGTGCAGATTTTCTCGTGCGGGATCTGCAGCTTCTCCAGCACCTTGAAGAAGGCGGCGAGCACGGCGAAGTCGCCGCAGCCCGGACACCAGGTCGGATGGTCGGCGGCGAGGTCCTTCTTCGTGAGAGGCTTGGGGGCTTCGGCGGCGGTCATGGGGGGGAAGTTTTCAGGGGCAAGTTTTCAGTTTTCAGACGCCTGCGGCTTCTTCGGCGCGGGAGACGATGTCGCGGACCTGGTAGTTGAGGCCGTCGGTCTTGCAGATGGAGCGGATCTTGGGGTCGCAGTGGCGGGCGCGGAGGAGGGTGGCGAGCTGGCCGTGGCCGTAGAGGCCTTCGTCGTTCATCTCGACGACGATCACGTGGTCGTATCCGGCGAAGACCGCCTCGAGCCCGTTGGGCATGGGGTTGAGGTGGCGCAGGTGGAGGCTGCCGACCTTGCGGCCCTTGGCCCGCAGCCTTTCGCCTGCCTCGCGGATGGGCCCCCAGGTGGAGCCCCAGCCGACCAGCAGGATTTCGCCGGAGGCGTCGCCGTCGATCTGCGGCAGCGGCAGGGTCGCGGCGTAGGCCTTGATTTTTTCCCGCCGCCGTTCTGTCATGCGCTGGTGGATGGCCGGGTTGGCGCTGGGGTGGCCCCACTCGTCGTGCTCCAGGCCGGTCACGACGGGATACTTGCCCCCGGCCATGGGGGCGCCGGGGGGCGCGTGCCGCGTCTCGGCGTCGAGGGGGTAGGGCTTGAAGTCCCCTCCGCGGGGCGCAAGATCGACGGCGGGCTCGTGCAGGCAGCGGTCGAGGTCGGGCTGATCGAAGGCCTCGATGCGCGAGGCCAGAGCCATGTCGGTGAGGATGAAGACCGGGCAGCTGTAGCGGCGCGCCGCCTCGCAGGCCTCCACCGCGATGTGGAAGCAGTCGGCCACGTTTTTCGGCGCGAGGACAATGCGCGGGCAGTCGCCGTGGCTGCCGTAGATCGCCTGCATCAGGTCGCTCTGCTCCACGCTGGTCGGCAGGCCGGTGCTGGGCCCGCCGCGCTGCACGTTCACGACCACCAGCGGCAGCTCGGCCATGGTCGCGTAGCTCAGGGCCTCCATCTTCAGCGAGATGCCGGGCCCGGCGCTGCCGGTCACGGCGGTGTGGCCCGAGTAGGCGAAGCCGAGGGCCATCGAGACCGCCGCGAGCTCGTCCTCGGCCTGGACGAAGAGCCCGCCGTATTTCGGGAGTTCGGCCCGCAGTTGCTCCATGATCGTCGACCACGGCGTGATCGGGTAGGCGGCCCCGTAGCGGACCCCGCCGGCGAGCAGGCCCAGGACCATGGCGGTGTTCCCGTCGGTGGTGACCTTGTCGCCGCCGCTGCCGCGGCCGGCCTCGAGGGCGTAGTCGAGGGAGAGCAGGTCGCCGACGGGATAGGCGTAGCCGGCGTCGAAAGCGAGCGTGGCGTTGCGGAGGACGTCCTCGCCCTTGCGGCCGAACTGGCGCGCCACGAGGCCGACGACCTTTTCCCGGTCGAGCTTGAAGATCTGCGTGACGAGCCCGAGCACGAAGAGGTTCTTGCCGCGTTCCCGCGCGCTGCCACCGAGGGCCTCCACCGTGGTGCTGGTGATGGGGACGCCCACGTGCAGGGCGTCGAGTTCCCGGTCGACGGTTTCGACGTTGTCCGTGTCGTAGATGCAGATCCCGCCCGGCCGCAGCGAGCCGATGTGGCTGTCGTAGCTGTGCTGGTAGAAGGCGAAGAGGAAGTCCGACTCGTCGCCGGCCGAGAGGACCTCGCCCGATCCGAGGTGCACCTGGAAGATGGAGGGTCCGCCCGAGATCGTCGAGGGGATCGTCATGTAGGTCATGACCTCCCGGGCGCTGCGGCCCGCCAGCTTCGCGAGGAGCCCCCCGATGGTCTGGATGCCGTCCTGGGAGTTTCCGGCGAAGCGGATGACCGCGTTCTGGAGTTCGGTGGTCCCGGCCGACGGCGCGGGAGAGGAGTTGATGTCGGCGCTTTCCGACGTCGCTTGGGGGGTCATCGACGGGATTTTTACGGGGGGAAAGGGGTCAGTTAATCAGGCCGCGCCCGGCATTGCAAAGAAAATGTCTCACGGAAGCAGGGGGGGCGCCGGGGCTCCGCGTTCCCGGAGCATGGCGACTAGGCTTGAACTTCTCCGCCTCCCGCTCTAGGATTTCCGAAAACCGGCCCTACCGACCCTGGAGCCGTCCGCCATGTGCCCAGCCCTCGAAGCGAACCGAAACTGTGCAAGCCGACGCGGCGGGTTCTTTCCCGCTGCCGCCGCGGTTTTTCTTGCGGCGCTTCTGTCGTTGGCGGCGAAGCACGGGCGAGCTGCAGAGCCCCTATCCGCCAGACCAGCCTTCGAGCAGGTGCCTCTCGTCCAGTATTCCCGGATCGAGCACGGCCCCACGCCGATGTCGAGCCTGCCCGACTGGCGGCTCGAAACCTTCCGGGTGCCCGCGCCCCGCAGCCTCGTCTTTTCGTCCGACGGCGTCGTGCTCGCCCGCAACCGCATCGGCACCCGTCTCGTCGTGCGCCTCGGCGAGACAGCGTCCGACGCCGACGAAGCGGTCGCGAGGGTTCGCGCGCTGCGCGGCGAGTTCGCCGACGATCTGCCCTTTCTGAAGACTCCCGACGACGAGATCCGGCGCCACTTCGAGCACCGCGCCTGGCTCCCCTTCGCCCTGACCTCCAATCTGCCGGCTTCCTTCCAATGCATGCCCGAGGACCTGCTGCCTGTGGACTGCGCGCTCGAGCCCCTCTACGTGCGGGAGTATCCCGAGGCCGAACTCGGGGCCCATCTCCTTGGCTACATCGGGGTGTCCCTGCCCGACCAGAGGGGACCCTTCGGACGGGTCGAATACCTCTGGCCCCCCACCGAAGGCCGCGCCGGAATGGAGAAGACCCTCGACGAGGTGCTGCGCGGCGAAGAGGGGGAGCTGCTCCGCCTCATCGACCCCCAGGGCGCGGTCCGGCACCAGGAAATCTCCCGCGAGGCGAAGCCCGGCGACACCGTGGTGCTAACCCTGCACATGGGGATGCAGCGCCTTGCGCGCGAGCAGCTCGAGCGCAGCGGGCGTCCCGGTGCCTTCGTGGCCGTCGATGCCGACACCGGCGACATCCTCGCGATGGTCTCCTATCCTTCCTTCGACCCTAACCTCTTCGAAGGCGGCATCTCGCGCGACACCTACGCCGCCCTAGCCGAAAGCGAAGAGGCCCCGCTCTTCGACCGCGCCGCGACCGGCGCCTATCCGCCGGGCTCGACCTTCAAGCCTTTCGTCGCCCTCGCGGGAATGCGGGCGGGACAGATCCGGGGAACGCGCACTCTCTACCCCGGCCCTGCCGGGATGATGATCGCGGGGCGCTACTTCAAGAACCACAGCTCTACTTCGGAGGGCCTCATGGACGTGCGCTACGCCCTCGTGCGGTCGTGCAACACCTGGTTCTACCAAGCTGCGCTCAACACCGGGGCGGCCCCCATCACCGACATGAGCCTGCGATTCGGCTTCGGCATCGCCCCCGAACTGCCGCTGCCCTCGGTCTCGCCCGGCAATATTCCCGATCCCGAGACCTACAACGATCCGCGCAGCCTCGCCAACTACGCCATCGGCCAGGGTCGCGTCCTCGTCTCCCCCGTGCAGATGGCCCTCGCCATGGCCGGACTGGCCAACGGCGCCTACGTGCCGCGCCCCCGGTTGGTGCGCGAGACGCTCGACGCCCGCAGCGGCGAAGCCACCGGCTACTTCCAACCGACCGTGGCCCAATCCCTCGGCCTGCGGCCGAGCGACCTCGACATCATCCGCGACGGGCTCTGGGGCGTGGTCAACCACGGTTCCGGAACCGCCGGCGGCGCCTCGATGCGCAATCCCGTGGTCTACGGAAAAACCGGCACCTCGCAGTGGTCTTCGGGCGGTTCGAAGAAGTCGCTCGCCTGGTTCGCGGGATGGGTCGATGCCGATCGGCCGCGCATCGCCTTCGCCGCCGTCAGCCATGGGAAAGGCCGCGAAACCCTCAGCGGAGGCCGCAACGCCGCGCCTATCGCCTCCGGCGTGCTGCGCACCGTCTACGGAGACCCGGAAACCTACGCCGTGACCCTGCCCGATGGCCCTTCGCGCCAGATTTCCTCCATCGTCGCGGCCGCCCCCGCTCCCGAGGAGATCACAGTGGAGGGCTTCCGCCCGCGCAGCCAGCCCCGCGGCCTCTTCCGCTTTCTCTTTGGCGGCGGCCGACGCGAGGCACGCAACTCCCGGGGCGAAGGAGGATTCGCGCCATGAGCGGTTCCGAAGAGGCACACGCGGACGATTCGGCGGACGCGAAGGACGCGAAGGACGCGAAGGACGCGAAAGACAGGACAGACGCGGCGGAAGCTGCCGAACCGCGCCCCGAAAACGCTCCCGCAGCCGACGAATCGGCCGCCCCGTCGGCTGGCGACGGCGAGGCAACGGACAAAGCGCCCCCTCCTCCGCGGCGGCGGCCGGTCTGGCTGCATCTCATCGTCGTGTTTTTCCAGATCCTCTTTCTCACCCCGATCTACGCCGCCGTGCTCGTCGCCTGCGTCTTGGCCGGGGTCGGCTGGAACTACTACGACGCGAGCGAATCCCTCGACATCGGGCTGGTCGGGCGACCCGAGGTCGGAGCTCTCGTCAAGGACATCCGCGGCGTGGAGATCGGCCGGGCCGGCTCGATGAACCGGCTCCTCGTCGAGCGGGACGAGATTCCGCAGCATTTCATCGACGCCCTGCTCGCCGCCGAGGACCAGCGCTTCTACCTGCACCCCGGCTTCGATCCGATGGGCTCCGTCCGCGCCGCCCTCGCCAACTACCGCGCCGAGACCATCCGCGAAGGCGGCAGCACCGTGACCCAGCAGCTCGCCCGCGCCGTCTACGGCATGAAAGGCCGGGAGATCGACCGCAAGCTCTCCGAGATCGCCGCCGCCGTGCGCATCGAACAGCACTACAGCAAGGACGAGATCCTCGTCCACTACCTCAACCGGGTCTACTTCGGCAGCGGCTTCTACGGGCTCGGCGCCGCCGCCCGCGGCTATTTCGGGAAAAAGGTGGCCGATCTCACCATCGACGAGTCCGCCCTGATCTGCGGCGTCATCCCCTCGCCGAGCCGCTATTCCCCCCTCGTCAATCCGGCCCGCGCCCGCACCCAGCGCGACCAGACCCTGCGCCGCATGCATGAAATCGGCAAGCTCCCGCAGGGCGATCTCGACCGGCTGCTCGCCGCCGACACACCCGTCGCCGACTCCCGCGAGGACTCCCTGCACCGCGGCCAGATCGCCTACCTCGTCGCCAAAGTCGAGCGCGAGCTGCGTGCCGAGACCGCGCGATGGACCGAGCCGCCGGCCTCGCTCGACCACTACGTCGTCGAGACCACCGTCGATCTCGCCGCCCAGCAAAGGGCGGCCGAGGCCATCGACCGCCATCTCGCCAGCCTCTCCGAAGACGGGAAAGACGGGGAACGCGAAAATCCGCTGGAGGCGGCCTTTCTCCTGATCGAAAACGAAACCGGCCAGATCGCCCTTTCGATCGGCAGCCGCGACTTCCAGCGCAGCGAATACGACCGCACCGTCGAGACGAAGCGCCCCCCCGGGTCGGCCTTCCTGCCCTTCCTCTACGCCGCCGCCTACGAGAGCGGGCAGTTCACGCCGGAGAGCCCCCTGCTCGACGCCCCCTTCGACAACCGCGACATGGGTCTCGGCGCCGTCGCCGGGCTTCTCGGAGAGTGGAGCACCGAAGATCCCGAGAACCGATGGCAGGGCGAGATCCCCGCCGCCGAGGCGTTGAAGCGTTCCAAGAACTCGCCCAGCGCGCGGCTCGGGCTTGCCCTCGGACTCGGACCGCTGCGCAGCCTCGCCGAGACCGCCGGCATCGCGTCGGAGCTCAAGGACCGCCCCGGCAGCCTCCTCGGCGCGAGCGAGGCCAGCCTCGCCGAACTCGTCCGCGCCTACACCGTCTTTCCCAACTTCGGTCGCCCCGCCCCGGCGCTGCGGCTCATCCGCGAAATCCGCGACCCCGCCGGCGCCGTCGTCGCCCGCCCCTCCGCCTACGCCCCCGTCCCCGCGATGAAGGAGACGACGGCTCGCGCCGTGATGTCCAGCCTGCCTGTGTCCCGGGGCGTCCCCGGAGCGCGCGAAAAATCGGGAACCACCCCGACCTACACCGACGCCTGGCATTTCGGCTTCGACGAGACGCACACCTGGGGGCTCTGGATCGGTCGCGACCGTTTCGCCCCGATCCGTCCGCTCGCCTTCGGCGGAGAGGTCGCCAAACCCCTCGCCGAAGAAATCGTCGCCCGGATCGCCCGGAATGGCGACGCGCCCGTTGCCTCCTCTTCCGCACCCGCCCAGCCCGATCCGACTCGTCCATGAGGATCCTCGCCCTCGCCAGCTCCCTCGCCCTTCTCGCCATCGGGGCCTCGGCCTACTACGGATGGCAGGCGCGGGGCTTGGAAGGGCCGGTCCCCAGCTCCGCCGTTCCCGGGCTCGTCGGCGCCACCATGCTCGTGGGCCTCCTCGTTTCCCTGCTGCTGCGCCGCACCGGGCTCCAGATCGCCTTTCTCGCAGCTCTCGTCGGCGGCGGACTCGGCATCGGGCGCCTCCTCCCCGACCATCTCAAGGAGTCCCTCGTGCTGCACGACGCCTACACCCGGCTCATCCTCGCGATGACCGGCGTCTGCCTCGCCTACGTCGTGCTCGCTTCGCTCCTCTTCGTTTTCCGGAGGCGGCCCCAGCGGCGCTCGAAGAAGGAAAAAGGGCAACCGCAGGCTGCCGAGTCTGCCGCAGCTCCGCCGAAAACGGACCCGGAAGAGCCCTCGGACGGGAAAAAAGCGGGGCCCGAACCCGCGCTGCGCGGCTGAGAATGTCCAGCCTGCCTGGGGCCGATCACGGTTTCGTGAATCGTTTCGGTCTTGCGGCATGGTCCTTGGTGCGGGTACAGGGAATCGAACCCTGGTCTCAAGCTTGGGAAGCTCGCGTCCTACCATTGAACGACACCCGCCGGGAACCTCGTTGGAGGCAGGGGAGAAGATGCTTCGAAACCGGCCGGAAGCAAGCTCAATCCTCGTAGCCGCAGGGATGAGCCACGTGCCAGTTCCACGCGCTCTCGACGATGGAACGGAGATCGGGGTAGCGGGGCATCCAGCCCAGGTCCGCCCGGATGGAGCCGCTGTCGGCGACGAGCGTGGCAGGATCGCCGGGGCGGCGCGGAGCGATCTCGACGGGAACCTCCCGCCCGCTCACGGCCCGCACTGTCTCGATGACTTCGCGCACGCTGAAGCCCCGTCCGTTGCCGAGGTTGTATTTCAGCACCTCCCTTTCCCCGAGTGCGTCGAGGGCGAGCAGGTGCGCCGCCGCGAGGTCGGAGACGTGGATGTAGTCTCGCACGCAGGTGCCGTCGGGCGTGGGGTAGTCGTCGCCGAAGATGCGGATGCAGGGCCTCTGCCCGAGGGCGGCTTGGATCACGAGAGGGATCAGATGCGTCTCGGGATCGTGGTCCTCGCCGCGCTCGGCGGTGCACCCCGCCGCGTTGAAGTAGCGCAGGGCGGCGTAGCGCAGCCCCTTGGTGCGGTGCATCCAGTGGAGGATGCGCTCGACGAAGAATTTCGACTCGCCGTACGGGCTGCCGGGCACGATGCGCTCGGTCTCGGCGATGGGGATGCGCTCGGGCTCGTCGAAGAGGTTCGCGGTGGAGGAAAAGATGAAGCGCCCCACGCCCCTCTCCACCGCTGCGGAGATCAGGTTGAGGGAGTTCGCCACGCTGTCACCGAGGTATTTGCAGGGATCCTCGACCGATTCGCCCACCAGAGTGTAGGCGGCGAAGTGCATGATCGCATCGGGTCGGACTTCGTCGAGGACTTCGGCGACGGCCCGGCGGTCGGCGAGGTCGGCCTCGAAGAAGGCGGCCTGCGGATTCACTGCGGCGCGGTGGCCTTGGTAGAGATTGTCGAAGACGGCGACTTCGCGCCCGGCCTCGAGCAGGGCATCGACGGCCACGCTTCCGATGTATCCGGCGCCGCCGGTGACAAGGACTTTCATTTTTCGGGGGAACGGATCGGGGGGATCGGGGGGACTGCCGCCAGATCGGCCGACTTTCCCGCAATCCGGTTCGAAACGCAACTTGATCCGGCGACTAGGGGGCGTCCGGGCTGCCGTCGTTTTTTCCGTCCGACAGGTGCAAAGACGCCGGGGGGTGTTAGTGTAGATGCTCTCCCGGCTAGAACCGTCCGGCGGCGGGCGGACACCGCGCCGGTGCCGCCGACGCGTCGCGGCCAGGGCGGGGAAACGGCTTCCATGGACGAAACCATCCAGTTCATCGGGCGACATTGGCGCCAGGCCATCGAGGTGATGATCCTCTGGGGAATCATCTACACGACCTATCGCTATTTCCGCGCCACCCGCGGGGCCCGCATATTCACCTCCCTCGTGGTGCTCTTCATCGGTACCTCGCTGCTCTCCCGCTTCCTCGAACTCAGCGTGATCGGGTGGCTGCTGCGCTACGTTTCGGTCTTCTTGGCGATCGCCCTTGTCGTGATCTTCCAGCCGGAGCTGCGGCGTGCCCTCGCCGAACTGGGCAGCCACCGCATCTTCTCCAAGATGACGGAGGGCGCCCGCCGCCGCCTCGCCGACCTTCTCATCGAAATCGTCGAGCATCTTTCGAGGAAGCGCATCGGAGCCCTCATCGCGATCGAGCGGAGCATCGACCTGAAGCAATACCTCGAGACGGGCACGGCGATGGACTGCCAGCTGACGCCCGAGATCGTCTACACCGTCTTCCACCATGGCACGACCCTGCACGACGGCGGCATGATCGTGCGCATCGGCGACGAGCGGATCGCAGGGGCGGGCTGCGTCTTTCCGCTCATCCAGCGGGAGCTCAGCGACCAGAGCATCGGTCTGCGCCACCGGGCCGCCATGGGCATCACCGAGGAATCCGACGCCATCGCCCTCGTCGTCTCCGAGGAGACGGGCGCCATTTCCATCGCAGTCAATGGAAAGCTCGAGCGCGACCTCGAGGGCGAAGAACTGCGGGAACGGCTCGACGAGCTGCTCGTGAGCCGCCACGCCGAAGACGAGGAGGAGGACAGCCATGGAGGGAATTAAGCGTTTCTTCACAGAGAATTGGAAGCCGAAGCTCATTTCGCTCGGCATTTCGATCGCCTTTTGGTATCTCGTCACCGACCATCTCGACGGGGACCGGCGCGAGATTCCCGTGCCCGGCACCTCCGCGCCGTCTCCCGGTCCGCGCGGCGGGGGCGGCTCGGCGCTCGAGCAGAATCTCCTCAATCCGCTCATCCCGCCGAGCCTGCCGACGCCCCTCCCCATT
>SLGN01000516.1 GCA_007123695.1 Verrucomicrobiales bacterium | reverse complement strand
CTTCATCCTTCATCCTTCATCCTTCATCCTTTGCCCACCGCCTTCCAAGTCCGCGACCTCGTCTGCCGCTTCGGTGATCTCGCCGCCGTCGATGGCGTAGGCTTCGGGATCGAGCGAGGCGAGCGGGTTGCCCTGATCGGTCCGAGCGGGAGCGGAAAGACCTCTTTGATCCGTCTCCTCAACACGATGCGCACGCCCGGCGGGGGATCGATCGAGGTCTTCGGACGCGATCCGACCGGACTCTCACCGGGCGAGCTGCGTCGGCTCCGCACGACCCTAGCGACGATCCCGCAGCAGCTCGGCCTTGTGCCGAACCTGACGAGCCTCCAGAACATCGTCCTCGGGAAGGGCGGGCGGCGCGGCACCCTGCGCTCCGTCCGCGACCTGCTCGTGCCCTCTCGGGCCGATGTCCACGGGATCCACGCCCTCCTCGAGCGGGTCGGAATCGAGAAGAAGCTCTACACCCGCGTCTCGCGTCTTTCCGGCGGCCAGCAGCAGCGGGTCGCGATCGCCCGCGCCCTTTTTCAGGAGCCCGACGCCCTCCTCGCCGACGAGCCCGTGTCCAGCGTCGATCCGGCGCGTGCGCGCGACACCGTGAAGCTCCTTTGCGAGCTTTCGGAGGAGCGGGGCTTCGCCCTCTGCGTCAGCCTGCACGACATCTCCCTCGCCAAGGAGTTCTTTCCGCGCCTCATCGGCATGCGCCGGGGAAAAGTCGTCTTCGACGGGCCGCCCTCGCAGCTCGGAGAGGCGGAGTCCGGAGCCCTTTACGACTTGGACGAGGAGGAGATGATGCGCGATGCGTGAAGGATCACTCCAGCCCTGCTTCCCGGATCCGGTCCGCGACCCAGATCGCGTCCGCCTCGGTCATTGCGGGGCCGGGTGTTTCACGAAAATCCTCCTGCCAATACCGCCCCAGCCGGTAGACGCGGTCGATCAGCGGCTGCAGGGCGAGGACGACGTCGTCTTCTCCCTTGCGGAGCGGAATCCGGATCGTGGGCAGGGGATTGCGGAGGACGGTGGCGTAGACCTCGCGGGAAAGAGGACGCGAAGCTCGGCTGGTGCAGACAAGCGTGTAGGCCCCCTCGGGAAGTACGACCGATTCGAGCGGCACCGATACCGCGTGGCGGCCGCCTCGCAGCAGATCGATTTCCACGAGATTGGCCCCGGCCCCGAGATGGCTTTCGCAGCGGGCCCGGTAGTCTTCGAATCCACCGCCCTTGTTTGTGGGGCTGAGCACCTCGATCACCGTCACGAGACGGTCCTCGCGGTCGAGAATTTTCAGCCACCGTTCCCGTTCCTCGTCGAGCACGATGATCTGGGGCTCCGAGGCGAGATCGACTCCATCGCCATCGCGCACTTTGTCGGGTTGCCATCGTGGAGGCACTCCGTCTTTCCACGATTCGTAAATGCCGACGTCGGGCCTGAGGCGCGTCCGGGTTCCGCCCGGATTCCGGATCGTGATTTGTTCTTCGGCGCGTGCTCTCAAATCCGGGGGAAGGGAATCACCAAGCGCGTCCCGGATCGCTCCGAGCAAGGAATGATGGACATCCGGCCAATGATTCTCCAGAAACGGATTCATGCCGGGGAAGGGATTCGCCGTGTTCATCGGTTCAAGAGTAGCACGAATTCCGCGAAAAGGGAACATTCAACCGGTCGCCGGGAGAGGATCCCTCCACCCCAGGCATGAAGACTCCTCTCCAAACCCACCGCGGCCAGAAACGTTGGACCTTGCTGGCCTTCGCGCTGCTCTTTCTCGTCTGCGCGTGGTGGCTCGGGCTCGCCCCGGCGGGGCTGCTGCCGCCCGACGCGGGGCATTGGGCCCGCGCCGGATCGTTCTTCGCGGCGGCTCTCGATCCTGCCTTCGACTACGAGGACGGTTCGGTCCCCGACGACGCCATCCCGCTCTTGGGGAAGGCCTGCCTGGGCCTGCTCCTGACCCTGCGCTTCGCCTTTGGCGCGATGAGCCTCGCCGTGCCGGCGGCGCTGGTGCTCGGCTTTCTCGGCTCGTCCGCGTGGTGGCCCGAGCCCTGTGGCCCGCGTCTGCGGTTTCTCCTCGGCATGGTCTACGGCGGCACCCGCTTGCTCATGAGCCTGCTTCGGTCAATCCACGAACTGATCTGGGCGCTGCTGATCCTCTCGGCCGCGGGGGTGTCTCCGCTCGCGGGCATGGTCGCCCTCGCGCTGCCTTTCTCCGGCACGCTCGGCAAAGTCTTTTCCGAACTGATCGACGAAGAAGCGCGCGACGCGGCGGAGGCGCTGAAGGCGATCGGGCACGGACCGATGCAGACCTTCCTAGTGGGCATCTTTCCGCGGGCCCTGCCGAATCTGATCACCTACGCCTTCTACCGCTTCGAGTGCGCCCTGCGCTCCTCGGCCGTGCTCGGGTTCGTCGGCATCGAGACGATCGGTCTCTACATCGAGCTTTCCCACGAGGAAGCCCACTACCGCGAGGTCTGGACCTACCTCTATCTCCTCGTCGCCCTCCTCGTGGTCGTCGACCTCTGGGGAGCCGCGATCCGGAGGCGTCTTCAATCCGATCCGGGAGGGTGCGCCGCATGAATTTTCCTGACAAAACCACATTCGATCCGGCCCGGAGCGATCGCATTGCGGCCCTGCGGCGTGGGCGCGAACGCAGCGGCTTTCTCGCGGCGAGCGCCTGGATCGTGCTCGGCGCCGTCGTCCTCTCGTGGCTCGCGAGCCGTCCTCTGCTGGGGAGGCTATCCGCCGAGCGGCGCTGGAACAATTTTCTCGATTTCGCCGGCGGACTTGTGCCCGCTCCCGTCCGCGGGTCGGGTGACTGGTCGGAGGCTCTGCCCTGGGCCGGCGACCTGCTTGCCGAGGGCGCCTGGGAGGCGCTGCTGAACACCCTCGGGATCGCCACCGCCGCGATTCTGCTCTCCGGAGCTTTCGTATTGCCATTTCTCCCGCTTGCGGCCCGTTGGCTCTCCCGGGTCGATCCCTGCGGCGTCGCCGCCGGTCGCGCCGGACGGGTCCGCCGGGGCTTCTGGATTGTGGCGGGTCCGCTCGTGCGCTTCGGCTTCGTCGTCGCCCGCTCGGTGCCGGAGTATCTCGTCGCCTTCCTGCTGCTCTCACTGCTCGGCCTCCAAGTCTGGCCGCTCGTCCTCGCCCTCGCGATTCACAATTTCGGAGTCCTCGGACGGCTCGGCGGCGAGGTCGTGGAAAACGCCGACAGCTCCGCCGCGGCCCTCGGGCGTGCCGCCGGCGCGGGACGTTGGGGCGTTTTCGCGACGGCGATCTTTCCCGTCG
>SLGN01000251.1 GCA_007123695.1 Verrucomicrobiales bacterium | reverse complement strand
GCTCAACTCCCTGGAAAAGGCGGTCGTTTCCGACACCATGGTGCTGAGGGTGGTCGAGCGGCTCGGGCTGCGCGACGAGCCCGGCTTTCTCCCGACCCCGCTGCAGAAGCTCAAGGACGCCGGGCAGCCCGTGCCCGACTCGCGCCTGCTCAAGGATCTGCGGAAGACGCGGCTCTCGGCAAGCCTGATCCGGCCGACGCGGCTCATCGAGCTGTCCGTGCTCGATCCCGATCCGGCCCGCGCCCAGCGGATCGCGGCGGCCTTCGTCGAGGAGTTCGAGATCTTCCTCGGCGACCAGAAGCGCAAGGAGGCGGGCTCCTCCGGCGGCGAGCTGCGCGCCCGCGCCGAAGAGGCCTACCAGACCGCGCTCGAGGCCGAGAAGGAGCTGGAGAAGTTCCGGCTCGAACACCCCGACCTGACCGTCGAGCAGGACCACCAGATCTTCGCCGAACGGCTCACCAAGATGGGCGAGGAGCTCAACGCCGTCTCCAGCCGCGTCTACAACCTGCGCAGCCGCGTCGAGACGCTGAGCGAGATCGACGCCGCAACCGAGCCGCTGCGGGCCATCAGCCTGGGCGGCTTCTCCGAAAACGAGCACGTCGCCGAGCTGCTGAACCAGCGGCTCAACGCCCACGCCATCCTCGCCTCGGTCTCCGAGCAGTTCACCGAGAGCCATCCCCGCCACCGCGAGGCGCGCAGCCGCGTCGACGAGATCGAGCGCCGCCTCGCCTCGCTCGCCGCAGACCTGAAGCGCTCCCTCGAGGCCGACTACGGCGCCGCCCTGAAGAACGAGAAGATGCTGGGCGACCGCGTCGCCGAACTCCAGAGCCAGCTCACCGCAGTGAAGACGGCGAGCTCGCAGTTCCGCGCCATCCAGCAGCGTGTCGAGACCGAGTGGCAGATCCACCAGTCCCTGCGCGAACGGATCGGGCAGACCTCGATCGAATCGGAAAAATCCTCCCGCGTCACGCGCCTGATGTCCGAGCCGATCGCGGCGCACAAGCCGGCGAAGCCGGGCAAGCCGCTCTGCGCCGGGATCGGGCTCTTCGCCGGGCTGCTGCTCTCGGGCGGTCTCGTCGGGGTGGATCTGCTTCGCTCCAAGCCCTTCGCCAACCGCCGCCAGGTCGAGCAGACCCTCGCGGCGAAGGTCGTCGCCGAGATCGTGCCGACGGCGCGCGGAGGCAGCGACCGCGAGCTGCTCGAGGCGATGACGAGGGTGCTGCTCTCGCCCAGCCACCGCGGCGCCGCGATCCTGCATCTCTCGGCTCTCGACGCCGACGAGGGCGGGCTGCGGATCGCGGCCTGCCTCGCCTCGGCCTCGGCCTCGCACGGTTGCCAGACCCTGCTCGTGTCGGTCGTGCCGGGCGGCGAGCCGAGCCAGCCGGTGAACCTGATCCCCGCGGCCTCGCAGACCGAGAACCTGCACACCCTGCGCCTGCCCTCGAGCTTCCTCGTCGCGCCGGAAGACGCCTGGCAACTGCTCGGTCCCCACCGCAAACGCTTCGACCGCCTCGTCATCGAATCGACTTCCTTCACCCAGGAAAGCCAGGTCCCGGCGGCGGTGGCGCCTCTCGCCGACGCGAACCTCGTCCTCGTCGACCGCAGCCGCGGCAGCCGCAGCGAGATCGAGGAAGCCGTCTCCCATCTCGCCCGAGGCTGCGGCGGCGAGCTCTCCGTGATCCTGCAAAGCTGACGCCGCCTGGCCCCTGCATGCAATCCGCCCGCGCCACGCCGGAACCCGGCTCCGCCCCCGTCACTCCGGGAGCGGCCTCGGCCCTCTCGCCCGACCGCTGGATCGGCCGGGCCCTGCGCACCCTGATGCCCTCGGCGGTGCGCATGATCGGGGCCGGATTCCAGTTCCTCAGCACCGTGATGGTGGCGAGGGCCCTCGGCGACGGGCCGAGCGCGGCTTTCTTCTTCTGGTCCTCGGTCCTGATGACCTCCGGACCGATCGCGAGCTTCGGGCTCGAGCAGGTCGCGCTGCGCGACGTGCCGAGGCGCGAGCGCGACGATCCCGGCTCGGTCGGCGGCTTCGTCGCCGACCTGCGCGGCGTGGCCCTCGCCATCTCGGTGCTGCTGGGCCTGGTGTGGACCGCCTACGCCCTCGCCCGCCAGTCCGCCCCCGAGGGACCGCGTCTCTGGCACTTCCTGCCGCTGGTGGCGCAGGGGGCCATCGCCCTGGCCCTCGTCAACGGCGAGTCGCTCAAGGCCCTCTCCAAGCCGACCCTCGGCACCGTCTACGGACACGTGCTGCCGACCGGCCTTTTCTGCGCCTTCGTCGCGACGGGCACCTACCTCGCCCCGCAGCTTGGCTCGCCTGGCGTCCTCGCCCTCTACACCGCGAGCTTCGTCGTCGGCGCCGCCCTGGCGCGCTACGCCCCCGGCGGCGCCTTCCGGGCACGCTTCCTCTCGTGGCCCGGCCCGTCGGAGCTGCGCCGCCTGCTCGCCGAAGGCCTGCCGATCTGCTGCGTCAGCCTCTTCGGCGCGCTCTCCTTCATCGTGCCGCTCGCGATCTGCGAGCAGACCCGGCCCGCCGCCGAGATCGCGCACCTCACCGCCGCCTTCCGCATCTCCCTGCTCTTCGTGGTGATCTCCGTGGCGATCCACAGCGTCTTCGCCCCCGCCCTCTCGCGCAGCGCCGAGGAGTCTGCCCCGCTGCGCCCGGTGATGCGGGTCTACGGCAAGGCCATCGCCATCGCCCTGCTCACCCTCGCCCTGCCCCTCGCCGTCGGCATGGCCCTGCCCGGCCCCATCATGTCCATCTTCGGGGCCGATTTCGCCGAGGGGGCCGGCCACCTGCGCCTGCTGCTGCTGCTGCAACTGCTCTCGCTGATCATGGGACCGGTGCCCTACCTGCTGCTGATGACCGGCCACAGCCGCTTCCTCGCCAAGCTCGGCGTGCTCAAGCTGGTCATCTCCGTCGGCCTCTCCGCCCTGCTCGTGCCCGGCATCGGCCCGACCGGGATGATCGCGGCGATGGGCGTGGCCTTTCTCGGCGAGGGCGTCGTCGGCGTCGCCTACGCAGTGGCGAAAATGCGCGCGCTGGAGCGGCGGAAGGAGGTCTCGCCATGATCCCCGCCCGCGGCAGGCGGATCGTCGCGCCCGAGCCCTCGGCCCCCTCGCCGCTGGGCCATTGGATGCCGTGGTGGTGCCGGCCTTCGCTGATGCTGCTGGGCGCCTCGATCCCGGCGCTGGCCGTCTTCTCCTTCGCCGACTCGACCCAGAGCCTCTCCCGCGCGCAGCACTTCTACGGCATGCCGGACTTCGTGCTTG
>SLGN01000128.1 GCA_007123695.1 Verrucomicrobiales bacterium | reverse complement strand
CGGCCCTCGCCGCCGCCAACGATGCGCTCGCCGACCCTCAGTCCGGCGACACGCCCTCCACCGAGCTGGGGGACGCCCGCGTCGTCAGCATCGACGCCGAAGTGGGACTCGTCGTGTTCGACGCCGGGCGCCGCACCGGGCTGCGCGTGGGCACGCCCGTCGCGCTTCTTCGGGACGAGCGTCCCATCTTCTCCGCCCTCGTCGTCGATGTGCGCGACGGCATTTCCGGAGCGGTGCTGCAGGATCGCCTAGGCGGAGAGTCCGTCGAGGTCGAGCTCGGCGATGGCGTACGCCTCCTTCCGGAACAGAACCCTTTGTAAGCGACAACCCAACACTCTACCATGGACGTCACCTCGACCTACCGATTTGCCCGGATCTCCCCTCGCAAGGCCCGCGACGTGGCCCGCGAGATCCAGGGGCTGCCCGTATCCGACGCGCTCGACCTGCTCACCTTCACCCCCCGGAAAGGCGCCCGCCTTTTCTCGAAAACGGTGAAGACGGCCTTGGCCGACGCCGAAAACAACTTCGAGATCCCGGTCGATGGGCTCGTCGTCAAGAGCGCCGTGGTCGGGGAGGGGCCTACCTTCAAGCGCTTCAAGCCGCGTGCCCGTGGTTCCGCCGGAGCGATCCGCAAGCGCACCAGCCACCTCACCGTCGTCCTCAGCGACGAAAGCGAAAAGACCGAGAAAGCGCCCCGCACCGCCACGGCGCGTGCCGCCAAGGTCTCCGCTCCGGCCACAGTGGAAAATGCTTCTTCCGACGCAGAGCCAGTTGACGGCGACCTCGGTATGGTTTACAACTCCCCCCCCGCCGAGATCGACGATCTCAAGCTGCTTGGCGGAGTGGATCCCGCACTCGAGGAGAAGCTCAATTCCGCCGGCGTCTACCGCTTGGAGCAGATCGCGAACTGGACCGAGGAAAACGCTCGTGCCTTCGACGGGAAGCTTTCCCTCGACGGTCGCATCGAGAAGGACGACTGGGTTGGCCAGGCGAAAGCCCTCCTCGAGGAAAAGAGCGACAAGTGATCCAATCTCCTAGCAAAACTCCATCATGGGACAAAAAGTACATCCGATCGGTTTCCGCCTCGCCGTCAGCAAGGACTGGCTCTCGCGCTGGTATGCACCGCGCGCCGAATACGCCGACCAGCTCCACGCCGACCTGCGGGTGCGCCGCTACTTGGAGAAGCGCCTCCAAAAGGGAGCCGTTTCCCGGGTCGTGATCGAGCGCGCTTGGAACAGCGTCCGCGTTACTCTTCACACCTCGCGCCCCGGTCTCATCATCGGAAAGCGCGGCAAGGACATCGAGGACATGACCGCCGATATCAGCCGGATGTGCAAAGGCGCCCAGGTCAAAATCGACATCAACGAAATCCGCCAACCCGAGCTTGATTCCGCCTGGGTCGCCGCCCAGGTCGCCACCCAGTTGGAGCGACGCGTCTCCTTCCGCCGCGCCATGAAACGCGCCGTCCAGACGGCCATGGACTTCGGCGCCGAGGGCATCCGAATCCGCTGCGCCGGTCGCCTCGGCGGTGCCGACATCGCCCGTGCCGAAGCCTACCGCGAAGGCAAGGTGCCGCTTCAGACTCTTCGCGTCCCGATCGACTACGGCTTCGCCGAAGCCGAGACCACTTGGGGCGTCATCGGCGTGAAGGTCTGGATCACCAAGAAGGAGGAAGTGCCCGGCGAAGCCGGAAAGCGTCCCCGGCGTGAAGGTTCGGGCCGCCCGCGGCCCCCTCGCCGCGAAGCGCCCTCGGCCGAGTGATCCGGTGCCCCGTCCCCAAACCATCCCAACCATTTCCCCCGAGCCATGCCCCTGATCCCCAAACGAGTGAAGTTCCGCAAGACCCACCGCGGCAGCCGCGCCGGGAATGCATCCCGCGGCACCAAGGTGAGCTTCGGAGAATACGGACTGCAGTGTCTTGGACGCGGCTGGATCACCAACCGCCAGATCGAGGCCTGCCGGGTCTCCATCAACCGCTACCTCAAGCGGAAGGGCAAGGTCTGGATCCGCATCTTCCCCCACAAGCCGATCACGGCCCGTCCGCCCGAGACCCGGATGGGCAAGGGCAAGGGCCCCGTCGACACCTGGGTCGCCGTGGTCCGTCCCGGCACCATGATGTTCGAGATCGCCGGTGTTCCCGAGTCCGCCGCCAAAGAGGCCTTGCGCCTCGCCGCAAACAAGCTCGGCGTCCGCTGCCGCTTCGTCAACCGCGCCAACCAGTAGACCCCCACCGGCAGCATCCCCGGCAATCCACCAACCTTCCACCAGGACCCGAAACATGGCCAAGAAATCTAAAGAACTCACCGAGTTCACCATCGACGAGCTTGCCTCCCGCCGCCGCGAGCTGAAGGAAGAGATGCTCATGCTCCGCGTCCAGCAAGAGGCGGGCCAGCTTGAAAATCCCTCCCGCCTTCGCACCGCCCGTCGCGAGATCGCGCGCATCGAGACCATCCTCACGGCCCGGCGTTCCGCGCAGAAGGCCTGACCCATACTGAATCCTTCCTTTCCCAAGATCCCACGATGAGCGAGCAGAATCCATCCAGCGAGGCCGGTCTCCGCAAGACCCGCGTCGGAGTCGTCACGTCCGATGCCATGGCCAAGACCATCGTCGTCGAAGTGCGCCGCCGCGTCCCCCATCCCCGCTTCCGCAAGATCGTGAAGCGCACCTCCAAGTTCTTCGCCCACGACGAAGAGGGCGAGGCCAAGGTCGGCGACCGCGTCCTCATCGAGGAGACTCGCCCCCTCAGCAAAAAGAAGTGCTGGCGTCTCAAGGAAGTTCTCTCCCACTGAGCCGTTCGTCTGCCGATCCCTCTCCCAAACCTCTTTCCCCCCCTCCCTCCAGCCATGATCCAGATGGAATCCAAGGTGCAGGTTGCCGACAACACCGGCGCCCGCGTCGCCAAGATGATCGGCGTGATCGGCACGCGCTCCCGCCACGCCAAGGTCGGCGACATCGTCACCGCCCACATCCGCGAGTCCATCCCGACCGCGAACGTGAAGAAGGGCGATGTCGTTCGTGCGGTGGTGGTGCGCACCGCCGCGCCCATCCGCCGCAGCGACGGATCGGTCCTGCGCTTCGACGGCAACGCTATCGTCATCATCGACAAAGACAAGAATCCCAAGGGCACCCGCATCTTCGGACCCGTGGCTCGCGAACTTCGGGAGAAGAACTTCATGAAAATCGTCTCCCTCGCGCCCGAGGTCCTCTGAGAGCCCATCCACCTTTTCAAACCAACGACGGCAAAAAAAATGACCAAGCGAGTCAAGACACACGT
>SLGN01000538.1 GCA_007123695.1 Verrucomicrobiales bacterium | reverse complement strand
GAGTTCGTCGACGAGGCTGCGCTGGCGCAGGCGCTCGGGGTAGTCGAGGAGGCGGCGCGGCGGCGCGGGCGAGGCGTCGAAGCGCTCCCAGCTGACGATCCAACTGGAGGGGACGAGGCTGGAGTCGGGGTCCATCTCGTGGAGTCGTCGGAGCAGGTCGGTGCGTCCCGAGGCGTGGGCCATGTCCTCGAGGTGGGCGGCGTAGAGATGCGGCATCACGGAGAATTCGCCGTGGATGGCTTCGAAGGCTTCCTCGACGCGGATGGGGCGGCCGAGCTTCCAGTCGCAGTAGGCGGCGACGAAGGCGTGCAGCTCGTCGTCGGGGTAGCCGAGTCCGCGCACGAGCTGCCAGCTCTCGGCGGCGGCGGCGGGGTCGGTGGAGAGCAGGGCGAGGGCGGCGGCGGCGCTTTCGTCCCACCGGGGGGCGGCGGTGCCGATCTCTCCGCGCAAGTAGGCGAGCTGGGGACGGAAGACCATCTCCCAAAAGACGCCGATCTTGCCGGCCGGCGCCGTGACGCTTTCCTTGCGGCCGCCGGCCGGGCAGTAGAAGAGGGTTTCTTCGTGTTGGCGGTTGCTGCCGGGCAGGGCGTTGGCGCTGCGTTCGCCGATCTGGTAGATGTAGTCGCCGACGCGCAGACCGAAGGCCTCGGCCGGGGAGTTGGGGAAAACATCGACGAGGCGCAGTCCGAAGGCGGGCTCGTCGGTCTCGGCGGCAATCCGCGCCCAGTCCTCGGCGAGGGCCCCGACCGTAGAGGAGAGAAGGGCGAAGGCGGCGAATTGGGGGGCGAGTCGGTGCGGGCGCATGGATGCGGGGGAGAAGCGGTGAAAACGGATGGCCTCCAAGAATCGCCGGATTTGCGGAGAAAAGTCAACGGTTCCGCGCGAAATCGGGCATTTTTCCCCCGGTCTTCCGGAAAAACGCGCGGGTCGCCGATCCCGCTACCGCAGCATGGTTGCGAGGAGATCGCGCAGGGCGAGGCATCCGGCGAGGAAATCCTCGCCCTCCCCGGGGATCTTCAATTCGGAAAACTCGGCGGTGACGTGGAGGCCGTGGTCGCCGATGCACGCCGAGAGGCGCAGGCGACCACCGTAGATCCCGTCGATGGCTCGGGAAATGGCCTCGAGGTCGAACCGGGCGCGGGGATCGACCGTGGCGAGCACGGCCAATTGGATCCCCTCGGGCGCTTCGTAGCTCCGAAGGCGGCCGAGGTTTCGGCCCATGTCCTTCCCGCAGACGAGGCTCATCAGGGTTTTGCCGAATACCCGTCCGACGAAGCGCATCAGCGCCGCCACAGCTTTTTCGCCGCCGCGTCCTGCGAAGAGAACGAACTCCCCGGGAAAGCGCGGCGAAGCACTGCGAAACTCGGTCTTTCCTGGCATGCGGGCATACTGGCCCATGCTGCCCTTGCGGGTCCGCAGCTCCCAGCCATCGCCTGCGTCGAGAACGAATTTGGTGTAGCGGGCTCCGGGGCCGGTCGGACCGCGCGAGTGGATGCAGCGCCAGCCCCGGGATCGCGCGAAATCGGACATCCGGGCCGCCTTGCGGCGATTCCGCACGTTCAGGAAGACGAAGAAGCCGAGAACCAGGGCGGGCGGCAAAATCCAGAGAAAGTCGGAAGCGGAACTCATCCTGGCACCGAGGATACTCCGTTGCCGCGGGACCGCCAAGATCGGGCCGAGGCGCAAGCGCGGCGGTCCACAACGGGATGCCCGACATCGACGCGCTCGCCGAGGCCCTCGCCGCCCTCCTGAAAGACCCCGCCTGCCGCGCCAGCATGGGCGCCCGAGCCCGCGCCACCTACGAGGAGCGCTTCACCTTCGAGCGGATGTACCAGCGGTATCTGGAGGAATACCGCGCCCTGGTCGGCGATCGCGAAACGGCTCGCGCGTGAAAGAGCGCACCGGACTGACGTGGCGCGGCGCGGGCGACGCCATGGGCGGCAGCATCGGCGACAAATCCCCCGTCCCTCCGCCAAGGGAGACGGATCCGCGCGGGAAGACTCCGGTTGCCCCGCCCCCGCTCCTTGATTATTTTATTCGCCCGCTCCCCTTCGAGCAGACCTCCATGGCCGAAAGCATCACCGATCCTCTCGATCCCCATCCCGAACTCAAGCGCGGCAAGCCTCGATTCCTCACCGACGGCCGACGCGTAGGCCTCCTTCCGCAGAGGGGCTGGGCAATGCGCAACTACCGCTACCTAAGCGGCAACCTGCTGCCCGCGATGGTGCGTCGGCGCGAAGCCACCGGCAGCCCCGAGCCGCCCGTCTTCGCCGAACTCGCTGCCGACCAGGTGGAAGTGGTGTGGATCGGGCATGCCAGCTTCCTCGTGCGCACGCGCGAGTTCAACGCCCTGATCGATCCGGTCTGGGCAAAATGGATGGGCCCGGTGAAGCGCCACCGCGACCCCGGCATCGACATCGAGCACCTGCCCCCGATCGACCTCGTGCTGATCACCCATGCGCACTTCGACCACCTTTGCCGGATGACGCTGAAGCGCATCTCCGACGGCGGCCAGACCGTCGTCGTACCCCGCGGCGTCGGCAAGGTTCTGCGCAAGCTCGACGTGCGGGAGGTCGTGGAGATGCACGACTGGGAGCGCTACGACTTCCGCGGCGCCGAGGTCCATTTCACCCCCGCGCACCACTGGGGGGCACGCTACCTGCACGACAACCACAAGGGCTTCGGCGGCTTCGTGGTGAAGCTGCCCGAGCACACCGTCTACCATTCGGGCGACTCGGCCTATTTTGACGGCTTCGCCGAAATCGGGGAGCGGCACGACATCCACACCGCCCTGCTGCCCATCGGAGCCTACGACTGTCCCAGCGGGCGCGAGGTCCATATGAATCCAGAGGAGGCCCTGCGGGCCTTCTTCGACCTCAAGGCCCACCGCATGCTTCCCATGCACCACGCCACCTTCCCGCTCAGCAACGAGCACCGCGAGGAACCGATGCGCCGCCTGCTCGCCGCCTGCGAGGCCATCGGGCTGCGCGAGCGCGTCATCGCCCCCGGCGAGGGCGAGCAGATCCTGCTGTCGTCGCGCGACATCTGACGCGAGCCGCGCTATTCCGGCTCCGCCGCCGTCGCGGGGGCGGGAGCCTCGGACGGGGCCGGCTGCCCGGGAGATTCTGCCGAACTTTCCGCCTCGGCCGGACTCTCCGCCTCGGCCTTCTTCTTGGCGATGAGATCCTCCCACCGGTGGAGGGAGTAGCCCTCGCCGAGGCCGCCGATCTCGGCGAGCAGGCCGGAGCACTTGCGGTGCCAGGCCTCGAGGTCGGGCGG
>SLGN01000506.1 GCA_007123695.1 Verrucomicrobiales bacterium | reverse complement strand
GTAGAAGCCGTTCTCGGCGAGGGCCTGCATGGATTCGGCGGGAAAGCGTCCCTGCTCGTCGACCTCGGCGGCGTGGGCGGCGAGGACGGAGCGGGCGAGTTCGCGGGCCTTGGCGACGATGGGTTCTTGGGCAGATGCGAGGGGATACATGGTGGGTTGGAGTTGGAGGAGACGTTGTCACGAAGTGACCTGCATTCTCGCCTCGACGAGGGTGGCGCGGCGCAGGGTGTTGTAGAGAGGGGCGCGGCGCAGGGCTTCCTCCCAGGCCTCCTCGAGGAGGGCGGGGGCGGCGCTGCCGCCGACGTAGGCGCGCAGGCGAATGGCTTCGTAGCGCGGCTCGCCCGAGGCCCCGACGACGCCGAGGAGGGCGAGCGGATCGGCGAGCTCGGCGGAAAGCTTCGCCTCGATCTCGTCGACGGCGAGGCGGCGCTGCGCGGCGATGCGGGCGAAGAGGCCCACGAGGTCCGAGGCGAGAGCCCCGAGAAAGACCTCGGCCCCCGAGAGCCGGGGCTCGGCGATGTCAAAGCTCCATCCCCGGCCGATGACGGCCTTTTCCTTGCGGGCATAGAGGCTCACGCTGCCTCCCGCTTCCGCCGTGATCCGGACGCTGACCAGCGCCCTGTCGAGGGAGTCAGTCATGCCGGGGTATGGGAATGAATGGGAACATCGCGCGGAACCATGGCGGCGGGAGCCCGCTGCGTCAACGGATCAGTTCGCCGCCGTGGCCAGCGTCTTCGCGCGGAAGTCGGGCACGGTCGCGTCGAGGATCTCCAGAGTTTCCGGCCCCTTTGGCTGGCCGTCTTGGCGACGCGGGCATTTCGCCCGTCGGTTCCGCGACCTTCGTGCTACAATCCCCCATGCCCTCGCCGTCCCCCAACCCCCTCAGCCGCATCCCCGCGGTCGACAAGGTCCTCGTCGCGCTCGCGAAGGTAGGCGGGCTGCCGCCCTTGCCCCAGCCGCTCGTCACCGACCTGGTGCGGCGCGAGATTGCGGCGATGCGTCAGCGAGTTCAGGCCGGCGAGGGCAGGGTAGGGGACTTTGAGGAAACGGTCGCCTTCATCAAGGAGCGGATCGAGGCCCTTTATCGCTCGCGCATCCATCCCGTCATCAACGGCACCGGGGTCTGCATCCACACGAATCTGGGTCGATCGCCCCTCGCTCCGGCGGTGGCCGAGGCGGTTTCGCAGGTGGGGCGCCACTACAACAACCTCGAGTTCGACCTCGAGTCGGGCGAGCGAGGCAAGCGAGGCGGCTTTCTCGAGCGCTGCCTCGCGCTGCTCTGCGAGGCCCCCGCGGCGACGATCACGAACAACTGCGCGGCGGCGCTCATCCTCATCCTCAAGCACCTCGCCAAGGGCGAGTGCAACGAGGTCATCATCTCGCGCGGCGAACTCGTCGAGATCGGCGGCGGCTTCCGCGTGCCCGAGATCATGGCCGTGTCGGGCGCGAAGCTGGTCGAGGTCGGGGCCACCAACAAGACCTCGCTGGAGGACTACCGCCGCGCCATTACGCCCCGCACTGGCCTCATCCTGAAGGTCCACCGCTCCAACTTCTACATCGAGGGCTTCGTGGGCGAGCCGAGCGCCGAGGAGCTTGTCGCCCTCGGGGCCGAGCACGGGCTGCCCGTGGTCGAGGATCTCGGCAGCGGCGCGATGGTCGCGACCGAGTTGCTCGCCCCCATCCCCCACGAGCCCACCGCCGCCGAAGTCCTGAAACGCGGCGTCGATCTCGTCTGCGTCAGCGGCGACAAGCTCTGCGGCGGCCCCCAGGCCGGGATCATCGCGGGACGGGCCGAAGTGGTCGCCGGGATCAAGAAGGAGCCCTTCTTCCGCGCCCTGCGCTGCGACAAGCTCATCCTCGCGGCGATGCAGGAGACCGCCCTAGCCTACCTCGACGCCGTCGCGACCGGGGAGCGTCCCGATCTGCCGCTGCTCGCCATGCTTGCTGCCTCGGTTGAGGACGATCTGCGCCCGCGCGGCGAAGCCCTGCTCGCGCGTCTTGGGACCTCGGAACTTTTTTCGGTCGGTCTCGTGCCCACGATCGCCCGCTGCGGCGGCGGCACCATGCCGAAGGCCGAGATTCCCTCGCTCGCCCTCGAGATCCGCCCGACGCAGATGAAGGTGCCCCGCCTCGCCGGGCGTCTGCGCGACCTTCCGCTCCCCGTGGTCGGCTACGTCGAGGACGACGCCTTCCGCCTCGACCTGCGCACCGTCTTCCCCGAGCAGGACGAGGCCCTCGCCGCCGCCTTGCTCGACGTCCTTTGAAAGCACCAGCGGAGGCGGTCCACGTTGCGCCTCCAACCCCGCCGCCGCCGTCCCTGCCATGAGAACGCTTTCCCATTCCCTCTGCGGCTTGCTAGTCCTTTTCGCCGCGATGTTCGCCGGATGCGGAGGATCTCCCGATCCCGGAGGAGGGAAGGGCGGGGCCACGCTCTATCTCTCCGCCATTCCCGACGAGAAGATCACCGAGCAGCAGGCCAAGTTCGGCAAGCTCGCCGACTACCTCGCGCAAACCCTCGGGATCGAGGTCGCCTTTCTCTTCTCGAGGGACTATGCCGACTCCGTGGCCAAGTTCCGCAACGGCGAGGTCCATCTCGTCTGGTTCGGCGGGCTCTCGGGCGTGCAGGCGCGCCTCGCCGTGCCGGGGGCGCGGGCCATCGCCCAAGGTGTCGAGGATCCGAACTACCGATCCTATTTCATTGCCAACAAGTCGACCGGACTGGAGCCGTCCGAGACCTTCCCGGCGGCGATCCAAAAATTCTCCTTCACCTTCGGTTCGCCCGGATCGACCTCGGGACGTCTCATGCCCGCCTCCTTCATCATGGAGAACAACGGCGGCACCAATCCCGAGAAATGGTTTCTGAAGCCCCCCGGATTCCAGTTCAGCGGCGGGCATGTCGCCACCGCCCTCGCCGTCGCCGACGGGATCTACGATGTTGGGGCGGTCAACTACAAGACCTACGACGAGCTCGTTGCCAACAATCCCCGGATCGCGGAGAACACCGTCAGGATCTGGACGACCCCCTCCTACGCCGACTACAACTTCACGATCCATCCCGAGGTCGAAACGATCTTCGGCGATGGCTTCATCGCCAAAGTGCAGCAGGCCCTGATCGACGCGCCCGCCGGATCCGATGCCCTTCGGGCCATCAACCGCAGCTCCATCATCGCCGCCAAAAACGAGGACTTCGAAAGCATCGAAAAAACCGCCATCCAACTAAAACTCCTCGACCTCCACTGACCCACATCCACTTCATCCTTCATCCTTCATCCTTCATCCTT
>SLGN01000336.1 GCA_007123695.1 Verrucomicrobiales bacterium | reverse complement strand
TGTCGCCCCTGCTGACCGCGCCCGCCGGCCCCAACGCCCCGACCGCCGCCGGACTCGCGCGGGAGGCGGTGGTCAGTTCCTACTACCAATACGGGCAGACCATCAGCCACCCTGCTCCGGTGGACGACGACGAGCCCAACCGCGCCTGGCGGCTCGCCCGCAGCGCGGATTGGAAACTGGTCGAGATCGAGGGCGGAGAGACCCTGCTGTTCGATCTGGCGAGCGATCCGCACGAGCAGCACAACTTCGCCGACGACCCGGCCCAGAGCGAGCGGGTGGCGGCCATGCGCGCCATCGTGTTCGAGGACTTCGGTTGGCAGGCCGCCCGCGAGCAATTGCGGGCCGACCGCCTGCGGTTGCCGGAGTTCAAGTCCGGCCGGGCGCCCAGCACTCCCAACCAATACCGCCTGCCCGACGGTCGCGAATTCGACGCCGAAGGCGCGCTCTACGATGCCCGCTGGCTTCCGATCCAACCCGGCTCCAACGGCGGCATCATTCCCCAGCAGTTCGGCTAAGGTGGACAGCGTTGGGTCACCGACCGACACCCCGCACATCAACGCCCACGCTCCTTCCGCAACGCCTCGGCGCTGGCTTCCCAGTGGGAACGGGCGCGCCGGGTCGCCTCGGCCTCGGGGCCGTGGCTTGCGGCGAGACCTTCGTAGGCTTCGCGGAAGAGGGGCTCGGCCTCGGCGTGGCGCCCCTGGACGTGGCGCAGTTCGGCGAGATTGTGCAGGGTCGAGAGGGTGGACGGATGCCCCGCGCCGAGCACGCGGGCGCGGGCCTGCCATGTTTCGAGGTAGAGCTGCTCCGCCTCTTCGCCGCGCCCGAGGGATCGGAGAGTGGTGGCGAGGTTGTGCCGCGTCGAGAGGGTGTCGGGATGGTCGGGACCGAGGCTGGCCTCGCCCGCTTCGAGGGTCTCGCGGTAGAGTTCCTCGGCTTCGCCATGGCGACCGGTCGTCTGGAGGACGTGGGCGAGGTTGTGGAGCACTCCGAGGGTGTCGGGGTGCCTGCGGCCGAGAAATTGCTCGCGATGGGCGAGCAGCTCCCGCAGCACGGCCTCGGACTCCTCGTAGCGCCCGAGCGCGCGGAGGGCGGCGGCGAGGTTGTTCCAAAGGTCGAGCACGCCGGGGTGTCCAGGCTCGAGATGCTGTTCGCCCTGGTCGAGGGCATCGCGATAGAGCGTCACGGCCTCTTCGAAGCGGCCCTGTGTATGCAGCCAGACGGCCAGTCGGCTCGTCGCCTCGATCAAAGGCTCTCCGCCGGAGGAAGTCTCGCGCTCGACGGCACGCCGCAGCTTCGCTTCCTCTTGGGAAAGGTCGACCGCCGGGGCCGATGCGTCGCCGGAGCTGCGATCGACCCTCTGAAACGCCGCCGCAGAGAGCAGGACGAGGACGGCGGCGAGGCCGAGCACCGTCGCCACGAGGAGCAGGACCTTCCTCGAACTGGGCGCCTCGGGCTGCGAAATGGGGGGAGGCTCGGGCATGGCGGATCTCGGCGGCGGAATTCCTTCTTCACCCCAGGGGCATGACGTAGGCGAGCAGCAGGCTCATGAGAAAGGTGACGGTGCCGAGCACTGCGAGCATCGGTGTCCACGATTTGAGGGCTTCGGTCTCCGTGAGGCCGCTCATCTTGGCGACGATCCAGAAGCCGCTGTCGTTCATCCAGGCGCCGACGAGGCCGCCGCCGCCGATGGCGGTGGCGAGGTATACGGGGTGGAAGGCCAGATCGACGCCCGGCATCATCGCCGCGACCATGCCCGAGGCGGTGATCACGGCGACGGTGGTCGAGCCCTGGGCGAACTTGAGCAGGGCCGAGATGGCAAAGCCGAGCACAAGCAGCACGAATCCGCCGCCCTCGCCCGACACCGCCGGGAAGAGGCGCTCGATGGCGGGTCCGATCTGGGCGGCGCCGAGCATCGCGCCGAAGGCCCCGCCCGCCGAGGTGATCAGCACGATGAGCCCGCCGCTCATCAGCGAGTGCTCGATGGTCGCGGCGAACTCGGCCCGGGTCGGGCGGCAGCGCCTCACGTAGAGCAGCAAGGCGGCCACCGCCGAGAGCAGCAGGGCGAAGTTGGCGTTGCCGAAAAATTGCCCGTAGTTCGAGGCCCGCCGCCGGTCGGTCTGCCATTCGTGCCTCGCGAGGACTCCGGGCTGGAGCGCGGTCTCGAGAACGCGGCGGTTTTCGTGCTCGACGAGGGCGAGGTTGGCGCGACCGAGGTCCTTGCCGGTGGGCAGCGCATCCCGGCGTGCGAGCAGTCCGTTGAGCGCGGTCGCGACCGTTTCCGCATCGGCCCCGGCGCGGGGAGGCAGCACCGCCTCCACCGTCGCGAGAGGTCCCTCGCCGGCGGCTGCGGCGGCGTAGAGCGCATCGAGGTCGGGGAGGTCGGCTGCGGCGATCCGGGCGGCGTGCTCGGCATTGGCCCGGGTCTCGAGGACGGTGGCGACGCCGATGAGAAGCACCGGCAGCACGATGGGAAGGAGGGAGACGAGCAGTCCGGGCAGGGGGCGCTCCCCGCCCTGGTCCGGGTCGGGCGCGGGCTCGTCGGTTTCGCCGGAAAGCGGACGCATCTCCACGGGCATGCGCCGGTTCAGCAGCGCGGCGAAGGCCAAGCCGGCGGCGGCGGCGGGCAGGCCGATGAGGGCGCCGATGCCGATCATGACGCCGAGATCGACCCCGATCTGCTGCGCCATCAGAAGCGGTCCGGGAGTCGGCGGCACCAAGGTGTGGGTGATCGCCCCGCCCGCCGAGATCGCGAGGATGTAGAGCAGGTAGTTTCGGCCGGTGCGGCGGTAGAGCGAGCGGGCCAGCGGCACGAGCAGGTAGAAGACCGTGTCGAAGAAGACCGGGATGGAAAGGACGAAGCCGCTCCCGGCGAGGGCTGCGGGCGCTTTTTTCTCCCCGAGACCGCCGAGGAAGGCGCGCACGACACGGTCGGCCGCCCCGCTCCGCATGAGGCAGTCGCCCACGATCGCCGCCATGGCGATGACCACGCCGACGCTGCCGGCCATGGTCCCGAATGCGGACGCGACCCGCCCGACTTTCTCGGCGACGGGTCCGGGGGCCAGAAAGCTCACGGCGAGGGCGGCGGTGATCAGGGCGAGAAAGGCGTTGAGCTTCAGCCCCACGATCATCCCGACGACGATGGCGACGCCGACGAAGAGGGTGAGGAAGGTTTGGAGATCGCTTTGCATGGGGTCCGGCGAGGGTGGCAAGAAATCGCCGGGAAGGCAACCGCCGAATTGGCGTTGTTTTGCCCCGCCGCCTCCCCTGCCCCGCTATGCCCGACGGCGAAGCGCCGGAAATCGCC
>SLGN01000532.1 GCA_007123695.1 Verrucomicrobiales bacterium | reverse complement strand
GCGACATCCCCGCCTTGGGCATCCAGATTCCGCCGGCCTCTCTGCGGCGCTTCTGGACGATGCTGGCCCAATATCACGGACAGACCTTCAACGCCTCCGAGATCGGGAAAAGTCTCGGAGCGGCGGACACCACGGTGAAACGCTACCTCGATGTCCTGACCGGGACCTTCATGGTCAGGCGTCTCCAGCCTTGGTTCGAGAATCTCTCGAAGCGGCAGGTGAAGACCCCGAAAATCTATTTTCGGGATTCGGGAGTGCTGCACCACCTTCTCGGCATCCCGGACATGGCCGCCATGGTCGTGCATCCGAAACTGGGCGCGTCGTGGGAGGGATTTGCCCTGGAGCAGGTCATCCGCCTGAGCGGCGCGGCCGAGGAGGAAATCTATTTCTGGGGAGTCCACAGCCAGGGGGAAATCGACTTGCTTCTCGTCCGCGACGGCATCAAGCGGGGATTCGAGGTCGAATACACGGATCGCCCGGCGATCACGGTCTCCCAGACCCTTGCTCTGAAATCCCTCAAGCTCGACCGGATCGACATCATCTGTCCTGGCGCGGCAAGCTACCCGCTCGGGGAAAGGATCCATGTCTGCGGCTTGGAACGCGCTGCGGAGCTGTTCGGGCAGGGGTGAAAACGACCGCGACGATTCCCGCGAATGCCGGGAGCGGAATGAGGCTGAGAACGAGGAGCGTGACTTTCCCAAGTCCCGGAGAGGAGGGGAGCGGGCTTGGAGAGTCCCCTTCCTTGAGAGTCCGGATGGCCGCCTGCGAGAAGCCAACGGGTAACTTCAAAAGGATTGGCCCGCGAGGGCTCGCGGATTTCTAGACTATCCCCCGTCGAGGAATCTTCCTCTCTGCATGAGGGGCGGCCCCTCGCATGTCGACACCTTCGACCACAAGCCGAAGCTCAGCGCCAAGAGCGGCGCGCCGGGGACGCGGCCCGGCACCAAGCTGCTCGGCTCGAAGTGGCAGTTCGCGCAGCACGGGCAGAGCGGCCTCTGGATCTCCGAGCGCTTTCCCCAAGCCGCCCTGCTCGCCGATACAGATCTGGAACGACTCTTCGCTTGCCATTGCAGGGCGGACGAGGCGCGGTCGGGATCGGGACACGTGGGCCTCGGCCTCTCTCTGGCAAAAGCCTGCGCCGGGGTGTGCGGGCTGGACCTAACGGCCAGCCGCGACGGAGGGCGATTGACGTTCATCCTCGCTCCTTCGTCGGAGGGGAGATGCGGACTACTCAACAGGTAGGGCGGGTCGAGCGACTCACTCATGCTCGATGGCCGCGGACGAGGTCGGCTGGTCGATGACAAACGCCGGTCGCGAGAGGACCGCCTTGGCCTGCGCGCCGTAGTAGTCGGAGCGCCAGAATTCCTTCAGATCCCCGAGTTCGGCGGCATCGTCGGCGGCGGCAGGCATGGAGACAGCGGCGATCATGGTGGCGAGGCAGAGGGAGGCGGTGGAGGCACGTTTCGTGCAGTCCATTCTTCGCATCTGGCGATACGAGGGTCTTCAGCGAAATGGACCGACGAGACAGGGATCCCCGCACAAGCTCGCAATTGACAGCCGCCCAATGTGGACGCAAAACGTCCACATGAAGCCGCCACCGTCCGCGACCTCCGCAACGACTTCCCCAAGATCGAAGCCTGGATCCTCGACGGCGAGGATGTGCATCGAGAAGCGCGGCAAGCCCATCGCCTTGATCACCGCGATGCGCGAGAAGCCGAAGCCCGGGATCAGGAATCCCGATTTCGAGGCGAGGCGCCGGGCAATCCGGGGGGATCGCGTCTTCAGCGAGGAGGAGGTGCGGGCCATGCGCGAAGCCGAGCAGGAGAACGAGCGTTGCTGATGGGCGCGTATCCCGACACCTCGTTCCTCTAGACCTCCACGTGGCCACGGCGCTGCACCTAGGCAAAAGGAGCTTCCTCACCTTCGACGACAAGCAGGGGCGCTGGCGGCGGAGGGTTTGAAGTTGGCGATGGGGTCTGCCTCGAAATGAGGAAGAGCCGTTGATCCCCTATCCGCAAACGAGTCGACCTACTCCATTCGGTTGCTGCGGCGGATGAGGCGCTTCACCTCCTCCCAGCTCCGGTCGGAGAGGTCGAGGGGATCGGGTTCGGACTCGGCGTCGTCGAACCATAGCAAGGCCCTCTCGAGATTCCAAAGGCTGTTCCTCGAATACTTCGTCGCGAAGAAGGCGAGCATCTCTTCGCGGTCGAAGCGGGCGAGCAGTTCCGCATAGTCCCAGAAGTCCTTCTTGCTGCCGCGGTTCGCGATCGCGTTCAGCTTCATCGCCGCGACGTCTTCGAGCGAAAGCAGGCGCACGCCTTCCAGATCCTCGGTCTCGCGAACCAATGGGTAGCGATGGGCCAGCAGATCGACCTTGATCCCCCCGATCAGGCCGCTGACGCTGTTGCGAGCGGTCGAGACCTCCTCCATGGGCAGCGTCGCGGGGAGGGTCTCGGCAAGCTCCCCGGCATCGAAGGGTTCGGTGGAAAACAGATCGATGTCGATCGAGCGGCGGTGCCCGAGGCGAAGCGCCAACGAGGTTCCGCCGCCGAGGGCGAAGGCGCTGAGCGCCTCCTCCGCCATCATTCGCTGGAGCAGCGCGAAGAGCTGCGGCGAGACCGTTTCCCGGCGCAGGCTCATCGGTTCCACGGGGCCGGCGACGGCCGCGACGCCCGGAAGGCGCTGCGAGGCAATTCGAACTGGTTGGCGAAAAAGGCGACCGTCTTCGGGTCGAGTGAGGGGGCACGCGTCAGGGCCTCGCGAACTGCGTCCGGACCGTAGTAGGACCATGCCAGCCTCACGTCGTCCCGGGTTCCCCGGTCCATGATCCGGGCGATCAGGTAAGCATCGTGCTCTCCCGGACGGATCGCGGAGGGATCGACGTCCCAGAACAGATGCCGGGAGAGCCGCCCGAGGAACTCTTCGAAACTCATGGAGACAAGCTAGCGCGAAAGCAACTCTTTGCCAGCAGCGGATGGGCGAGGGCGGAGGGAAACGAATGCCTGCGACTCAGCACCCGCCCGGGCGTCCTTAGCCGTCCGCTCGCTCCCGCCGAGGCCTGGGCGATCTCGATCGCGACTACCTCTCGCGCGACAGCATCCGCCTGATAAGGGAGGCAAGGGCGGTGAAAAGCGCGGAAAAGGGAAGGCCGGCGGCGGCGACTCTTGATCCCCCGCGATCCAGCTTTTGATCTTTTCGACCCAACAGGGTAGGAACTCCGATCCGACCCTGTTGGGTTCTTTGTCTCACCCTGTCGGGTCCATTCATCCCCCCCAGTGCGCCTCCTGCTCGTGGAAGATTCCGCTCCTCTGCGCCACACCGAGCAGTCCGGG
>SLGN01000512.1 GCA_007123695.1 Verrucomicrobiales bacterium | reverse complement strand
TTCGAGGGCGCCGAGCACGCGCATTTTCAGATGGGTGGGGATTCGTTTCATACGGCGGGAAGTCTCCGGGGCAGTCCGCGGCGGCGAAGCGGCCGTATGGTGTTTCGGCGATTCCGGGCGAGGTTGCGGCGCCGCGCTACGACGGGCAGGCGCTGCGCCGGAGGGATTGCGGGGCTTGCTCGCGGCTTTTTTCCGCCGGGATTCGCCGAAGATCGAGGGAAAGGAGGCGCGAATGCCCCGGTGTCCCAGCTGACCGAAAAGGTCCTGCCGTAGCCGGCGTTGGCTTAGCGGTTGGAGCAAAAAAACGCTCCCCCTTCACGGTTCTGCCCGGCTCGCGTGCCGGATCGGCGGGTTGCGCAGGGTCGTTTCGTCCGCAGGAATATCCCCGCAAATAGCCGTGGCACCTGACTTGGCCCTCACGGGCGCAGAGAGGGCAGGCCAGCCTGAGAACCTGGTTGCGCAGGCGGGCCAGTCCGGCGGTCTCAGGGCATGGGCGGGAGAATCGGATCGGGCGCACCGTCCGGCCGGTTCGGGGAAAAACAAAAAATTTCACGCGGGAGCAGTTGGGGCTCCGCCCCAAACCCCGGGATTTTCAGGAGGCATGGCCAAAGGCTCCAGAGTATGGCCTCTTCCGAAACGCAGCCGAATTGGCGCCGATCTTTCGCTTCCGACTACGATCTCAATTCGAACAGAAACGGCGGTTTTCTATGATGGAAGAGGGGAAATTAACACTTGGCTCCATCGAACCGCTTTTCGTTTTCACCACCTTCTCCACTGACCGCGGACGGCCACCACCACCCTACCTCCGCCGCAGCACCCGGATCTTGTGCGCTTCGCTGTCGCCGATGTAGATGCCTCCGTCGGCGTCGGCGTAGACGCCGTGGGGGCGCGCCATCTCGCATTTGAGGGGATCGCCGTCGGCGCCGTCGCCTTTCTTGCCGGTGCCGGCGATGAGTTCGATCTTGCCGGTGGCGCGATCGACCATGCGGATGGAGTGGCTTTCGCAGTCGGCGAGCCAGACATTGCCCTCGGCGTCGATGGCGATGCCCTTGGGGCCGCTCAGGGTGGCCTCCAAGGCGGGTCCGCCGTGGCCGGTGAAGCCGCCCTTGCCCGTGCCGGCGATGTGGGAGATGGTGCCGGCGGCGAGATCGAACTTGAAGACCTGGTTGCCCTCGCGGGTGGCGAGCCAGAGGTTGCCCTCCTGGTCGAAGTCGAGGGAGCGCGGGCCCTTTAGGGGGGTTCCTTCGATGGGCGAGCCGTCGGGGGTGGGTCCGGGCTGGCCGGTGCCGGCGAAGGTGCTGACGATGCCGGTCTGCATGTCGATCTTGCGGATGACGTGGTTGCCGATGTCGCAGACGTAGAGGTGGCCTTCGGGGCCGAACTGGATGCTGTGGGGCTGCTTGAACTGCGCCTCGACGGCGGGGCCTCCGTCGCCGCTGTAGCCGGCCTCGCCGGTGCCGGCGATGGTGGTGAGGATGCCGGTCTTCATGTCGATCTTGCGGATGGCGTGGTTGACCATATCGACGATGAAGAGGTCTCCGGCGGCGTCGAAGCGGATCTCGTGGGGCTTGCTGAAGGTGCCCTCGAGGGCGGGGCCGCCGTCGCCGGTGAAGCCGACCTCGCCGGTGCCGGCGATGGTGGTGAGGATGCCGTCGCTCCCGATGCGGCGGATGCGCTGGCCGGTGTATTCGCAGAAGTAGAGGGCGCCGTCGGGTCCGCGCACGATGCCGAAGGGGTTGTCGAGCTCGGCGGCGAGGGCGGGGCCGCCGTCGCCGGCGAAGCCTTTCTTGCCGGTTCCGGCGATGGTCTCGATGGTCCAGTCGCCGGCCCCTGCGGGGACGGCGGCGGGAAGGGCGGCGAAAAGGGAGGCGGCGAGGGCGAGGGTGGAGAGTTTCATCGGCGGGAATCTTGAGGGAAGGATCGAAGGGCGTCAATGCCCGTGGTGGCGGTGGTCAGGGGAGAGGTCCGACGGCGACTTTGTTGGCGGTGAGTTGGTCGGCAGCGATTTCGGGGAAGGTGACTTCGCCGGTGGCGGCCCACTCGACGCCGCGCTTGAGGGTCTCCTGGAAGCCGAGGCCGCCCATGGCCTCGGTGCCGTGGCCGAGGGCGGTGTGGAAGACGCGGCCCTTCCCGTAGTCGAGCGCCATGACGAGGGGCTCCCACTCGCCGGATCCGCCGGTTTCTTCCGAGGCGAAGGCGGCGGCGAGCACGGTGACGCTGCGGGCGGGCCCGCGGAGGCGGTCGTAGAGTTCGTCCTGCGCGTGAAGCCATTTTGCGGGGAGTCCGCGCATCACGGGATGGTCGGGCGCCTGGGTCTCGACGACGAATTCGTGCTGGCGTCCGTGCGAGCCGCCGCGGCCCTCGCTCTTGTCGAGGGTCCAGCGCCCCTCGCGGAGCCGCAGGTAGGGCCCCGAAACCTCGTTGCGGCCGCCCCAGCCGCCCACGCCGATCATTTCGTTGTAGGCGGGCCACTCGGGGAAGGCGTTGTTCGCGGCATGGACGGGAACGAAGCCGCCGCCGGCGGAGACGTAGTCCTCGAAGGCTTCGCGCACGGGCTCGGGCCAGAGTTCTCCGTTGTAGTTCGAAACCACGGCGCCGTAGGCCGCGAAGTCGGGCCGCCACGCTTCCCAAGCCGGCGCCTGCTCGCGCTTGTGCGCGGCGGCGGCGGTCTCCCACGCCTTCATTTCGGCGGCGAATTTCGCCTTGGCGGCCTCGTCGGGATTCTGCGGGGGACGCGGCGCGCGGGGCGG
The DNA here is from genome assembly GCA_007123695.1 of Verrucomicrobiales bacterium. Taxonomy (GTDB): domain Bacteria; phylum Verrucomicrobiota; class Verrucomicrobiia; order Verrucomicrobiales; family DEV007; genus Arctic95D-9. The sequence goes on along the minus strand of SLGN01000512.1, from coordinate 9,572 downwards.
CGCGGGCGGACTGGTGGAGACATCGACTTCGAACCGGCCCGAGCCCTCGAGGATGGAGACGAGGATCGGCGTGGTCTCCTGCCAGGCGTGGTTGTTCTGTCCGTCGAGGACGAGGACGCGGATCGTTTCCTGCGCCTGCACGCCGAGGGGCAGGGCGCAGAGCATGGCGAGGAGGGCGGGAAGCACGGAAAGGGCGGCGAGTCGCGGGGGGTTGTTCATCCCCGCGAGTGTAGCGAAGGGGCGGCGGCATGGGAAGCGGCGAATTCGCGGCATCCGTTGGGCTTTCGGCGGGGGCACCTCGATCGCCCGGTTGCCCGATCGCCTGCGGAGCCGGCGCGGGGCGGCGCTACTGCGAGACGAATTTCGTGAGCAGACCTTTTTCGCGCGCTTTCTTCATCACGCCGACGAAGAGCATGCCGGCGAGGGCGAGGTAGACGGCGTTCAGCCCCGTGGCCATGCCGAGTTCGCGCCAGGACACGGCGCCGCTGCGGAGCCCCTCGCGCATGCCCTCGAAGATGTGCGAGCAGGGAATGACGTGCGCGATCCAGCGGATCGGCTCGGGCAGGGCCGCGACGGGGTAGTAGACCGCGGCGAAGGGCTGGATGAAGAAGGGCACGGCCCAGGCGAGCGTCTCCGCCGCCGGCCCCCACCGCACGATGAGGGCGGTCGAGATCATGCCCAGCGACCAGCCGAAGAGCAGCAGGTTGAAGACGAAGGGCAGCAGGGACCAACTGAGTTCGAAGAGGTTGAAGGAGTAGAGGAGAATGGCGAGGCCCGAGAGCATCAGCGAGGTCGCCCCGGCGCGGATCAGCCCGATGGCGTAGGTCGAGGCGAGGTATTCGGCGTTGGTCACCGGCGCGGAGAAGACGTTGAGCAGGTTGCGCGACCACACGTCCTCGAGAAAGTAGAGGGCGACCCCCTGCTGGGCGCGGAAGATCACGTCCCACAGGATGACGGATCCGATGAGGAAGCTGATCTGGTAGGGAAAGCTGTCGCCGGCGTGCTGCTGGAGAAAGACGGTGAGGTAGCCCCACACGAGGAGATCGACGAGGGGCCAGAAGACCAGTTCGACGAGCCGCACCGGGGTGCGGGTGTAGAGGTAGAGGTTGCGCAGGACGAGCGCGTGGATCGTGGAGAGGGTCATGGGTCACGAGGACTCGATGGCGCCGCCTCGAGCGATGCGGATGAAGAGGGACTCGAGGGACTGTTCCTGGAAATGGCCGAGGATCTCGGCGGCGGTGCCGGTGAAGAGGATGCGGCCCTGGTGCATGAAGACGACGCGGTCGCAGACTTCCTCGACGTCGCGCATGTTGTGCGAGGTGTAGAGGATGCTGGTGCCGTCCTCCTCGCGGATGCGGCTCGCGACTTTGCGCACCTTGTCGGCGATGTCGGGGTCGAGGCTGGCGGTGGGCTCGTCGAGGAGGAGCAGCTCGGGTTTGTTCAGCAGCGCCTTGCACAGGTTCAGTCTCGTCGATTCGCCCGCCGAGAGCTGTCCGGAGACCCGGTCTTTGAGGTGGGCGATCTCCAGCAGCTCGAGGACTTCGTCGATGCGGCGCCGCAGCTTCGGCACCCGGTAGATCCGGCCGAAGACCGAGAGGTTCTGCCAGACGCGCAGGTTGCCGGGCAGCTGGGTGTAGGTGCTGCAGAAGTTCATGCGCCGCAGGATGGCGATGCGCTCGCGTGCGAGGTCCCGCCCGAAGACGCGGATCGATCCGGAAGTCGGCGTGACGATGCCCAGAAGCATGTTGATCGCGGTCGTCTTGCCGGCCCCGTTGGCCCCGAGCAGACCGAGGATCTCGCCCTGCCCGAGCTGGAAGGAAATGCCGTCGACGGAGGTGACGGGACCGAAGCGCTTCACGAGATCCGAGACTTCGAGGATGGGGGAAGGCATGGGTCGGGACGATGAACGAGACCTGTGCGACAGTCAACCGGCCCCGTCGAAAGCCGCCTCCACCAGCAGCGCCGCGAGCGTCTGGGTGGCCTCGTCGAGCGCGGCGTTGGCGGCTTTGAGGGCGCGGGCGTCGTGGGCTTCGTCCCCGAGCGCCTCGCTGACGCGCGCCGCCGCCGCCTCGATGTCGGCTCGCTCGTCGCCGGAGAGCTTTTCGCCGACGGCGGCGAGGGCGGCGTCGACGGCGGGCAGCAGCTCCTCGCTTTTCAGCCTCGCTTCGGTCCAGACCCGTTCGTTCATGTCCTCGAAGGCGAAGTCGACCGACTCCCCGACCATGCGCTCGACGGCTTCGTCGTCGACGTCGACGGCGGCGTCGCGGATCTCCAGCACATGGTCCTCGCCCGTCGCGGTGTCGCGGGCGAGCACCTCGAGGAGCCCGTCGCGGTTGATCGAGAACTGCACGCCGACGCGGGCGCTGCCTTTCGGACCCCCGGCGAAGGGCACGACGACTTCGCCGAGCAGCCAGTTGTCCTTGGCCAGTTCGCGTTCGCCCTGAAGCACCCGGATGGCCATGGAGCGCTGGCCGTCGACGGCGTTGGTGAAGAGCTCGCCCGCCTTTGTCGGAATGGTGGAGTTGCGCGGGATGATCACGTTCATGAGTCCGCCAAAGGTCTCGATGCCGAGCGAGAGCGGAGTGACGTCGACGAGCAAAATCTGGCGGACGCGCCCGCAGAGCAGCCCCGCCTGGATCGCGGCGCCGAGGACGACGGATTCGTCGGGGTGCTGGGACAGGTCGGGCTCGAGGCCGAACCACTCGCGCAGCTTCGCGCGCACGAGGGGGATGCGGGTGCTGCCGCCGACGAGAATGAGCCGGTCGATGGAGCCGGCCCCTTTCGCCGCCGCCTCGGCGAAGGCGCGGCGGCAGATCGGCGCGGTGCGCTCGACCACGGGGAGGGCGATGCGCTCGAGCCGGTCGCGGGTCAGCTCGAACTCGTGGCTTTCGCCTCCGCGGAAAAAGGGCAAGCGGACGGTGTGCGACTCCGCCTCGCTGAGCGCTTCCTTGGCTTCGCGGGCGCGGGCGCGCAGCGTCGATTCCTCGATGGCGTCGAGGGCGCCGAGGCCAAGTTCGTCGGCGAGATGGCGGGCGAGGGCGAGGTCGATGTCGTCGCCGCCAAGGCGCGTGTCGCCGGCGGTCGCGACGACTTCGAGGAATCCCTCGCGCATCTGCAGCACGGAGAGGTCGAAGGTGCCGCCGCCGAAATCGTAGACGGCGACGGTGGCGGCCTCGTCGAGGCGGTCGAGGCCGTAGGCGAGGGCGGCGGCGGTGGGCTCGTTGAGGATGCGCTCGACGGCGAGACCGGCCATTTCCGCCGCCTTGCGCGTGGCCTCCCGCTGCGAGTGGTTGAAGTAGGCCGGCACGGTGACGACGGCGCGCCGCACGGGCTGCTCGAGGGCGAACTCGGCGGTCTCGCGCAGGCGCCGGAGGATGCGGGCGGAAATCTCTTCGGGGGCGGGGCGGGTCTCTTCGTCGATGGCGACGAGGACCTCGCCCCGGTCTCCGGCGACGAGTCGGTAGGGGGTGTCCTCGATCTCGGCGGGCGCGAGATCGGTGTAGGCGCGGCCCATGAAGCGCTTGACCGAAGCGACGGTCCGTTCCGGCACCAGGGTTCCGGCCCGCATCGCCTCCTCTCCCACGAGCGGGTCGCCCTGGAGCGGCCACGAGACGCACGAGGGCAGCAGCCTCGCTCCCCTCCCGTCGGCGAGAACGATGGGGAAGCCCGTGTCGACGACGCCGACCAGGGAATGCGTCGTGCCGAGGTCGATTCCGATGATGAGGTCTTCGCGGTCCATGTCGATGGCGGGGGCTGCGGTGGGTGATTCTAGGTTTCGAGCAGGGCGAGGAGACGGGCGCGGCATTGCTCCTCCCATCGGCGGAGAAATTTGAGCTGGCCGAGAGCCCGACGGGCCTCGGAGAAGTCGCCGGCGGCGCCAGCCGTTTCGTATTCGGAATAGCGGTCCAGAAAGCCCGACTTGAGGGCTTGGATCTCCTGGAGCAGTGCCTGCACGGCGAGCTGGGCCTCGACCGCTTCCTTGGCGAGGAGGGCGCGGGCCAAGGCGGTGCTCGCCTTGCCATGCCGGGCGAGGAGCGCGTCGGTGCCGGCGAGGACAGGGCCGGTTTTTGCAAAGAGGTCCATCAGGGCCGGGTCGATGGCGCGCCCGGCCCCGCCCGTCGGATCGCGGAGGTCGAGCCAGCGTTCCAGCCGGAGAACGGGATCGGAAAGAAGAGCCCGGGATTCGTTCCGGGCCGCCGCGACCGACTCGTTGGCCCCTTCGCCCCCGGCCTCTTCCCGGGCGAGTTTTTGCCATGCGGCGTCTACGGCGCCCGGCTCCAGAATAAGGGTTTCCGGAAGTCCCAGAGTCGAAAACGGGTCCGTCATGCCGGTTCAAACGCCCGGGCGTGTGGCGGGTCAACGTCGTCCACCACCACCCCCTCCGCCGCGGCGCGGCGTCGGGTTCGGCTTGGCCCGTTTCTTCGGCTGGCCGGGACGCGCCATGCTGCGCGGCGAACTCCGTTTGCCGGAGTTCATCTGGCGCGGGCTGCGGGAATCAACCCGGTAGACGATGCGTGCCTTTTCCGTATCGTAGGGCGACATCTCGATTTTGACCCGGTCGCCCGACACGAGACGGATGAAGCGCTTGCGCATCTTCCCGGAGATGTGCGCGAGGACGAGGTGACCGTTGTCAAGCTGCACCCGGAACATGGTTCCGGGGAGGACGGTGTGGATGGTGCCTTCGAGTTCTACGGTGTCGTCGTTCTGCATAGTCGCCGGGGAGCGGCACTATCGCGCAATTCTAAGAATTTAGAAGCGATTTCTTCATCAATTGTTTTCCGTGCTGGGATTTCTCCGGCATTGCGGTCGAAATCACGCGTTTCGAAAGGGGGCGCCGCACCGCAACGCGTCCACGCCCATCAGGGCTCGAGCTCCGTCGCGGCAGCCGAAGGCGTGGCCTCGTCGGAGAGCGCAGGCTCGGCGGTGAGGTATTCGGTGTCGAATCCGCTTTCCTGCAGGATCTCGGCACCGCTCTTGAAGATCCCCACGCCGCGCCAGACCGGCTTCGCCGCCGGCGGCTCCGCCGCACCGAGAGGCATGGCTACGGCGGCGGGATCCGCCGGGGGCAGCGCCTGAATCGGCTCGAGCACGGCCTTTCTGGCCTCGGCCTTCCGCCAGAGCCCCTTCTCGACGATGAGGACCTGCGAGCCCTCGCCGATTCGGTCGTGAAGGTCGATGACGTCCTTCGACTTCATCCGCACGCATCCATAGCTGGCCGGTTTGCCGATGTCTCGCTCGGCGGCGGTGCCGTGAATGTAGATGCAGCGTGCGTAGGCGTTCCGGTTCTGGGGCTCGAGCCCGTTGAGCCAGAGGATGCGCGAAACGATGGGATCGCGGCCGGGGGCGTTGGGCTTGATGACTTCGCCCGTCCATTGGCGGCTCTTGAAGACCGCGCCGGCCGGCTTGCCCGCCCCGATCTTCTGCGCCACCTCCAGCTTGCCCGGAGGCGTGCGGTAGCTCCCCTTCTCGTCGCCAAGGCCGAACTTGGAAGTCGAGACGGGATAGGTTTTCACGAGTTCGCCCTTGCGGTAGAGCATCATCTTTTGCGCAGGCACCGAAACTTCGAGCACGTTGGCGGAGTCGCGCTTCGAAGCCGTGGGAACGGCGCAGCCGACGGCGCCGAATGAGAAGACGCCAAGGGCGAAGAGACCAAGTGGTCCCAAGAGGCGGGGATGGAGATTCATTTCGGGTCCGGATTTTAAACGGTTGTGGGGTGGATTTCTTAGTGAAGCGCCCCGCATACGCTTTCCCGATGATGCCGTCGACTTCGCAAAGGTGAGTGGCCGATGTGAAAATCTTTTTAAATTTAATATCAAGTTGGCTGAAGTAAAGACAAAATTCTCGCAATCTGTTTCCGCGCCCCTATCGTTTTCTTCTCCCTTTCGTTCCGAAGGAGTCGCCCCATGCCTGCCACCTGGTTCATCTCCGCGCTGTCGCTGCTTCTCTGCCATCTTCCTCTGGCTGGCTTCGCCCAAGCTGCCGAGGAAGAGAATCCCATCCCCGAGGAGTTGCTCGACGACGAACACCTCCGCGAGGAGATGGGGGTCAACCCCTTCACCACGCCCTCGATCGGACGAATCTTCGAGGATCTCCGCCGTCTCCGCCCCCTGCCCTACGAGGAGATGAAGCGCCCCCTGCCGGAACAGCCGCCGCAGGACCGCATCCAGCTCGCCCTGTCCATGGGCGTCCTGATGGGGAACGGTTTCTTCGCCGTCGAGGCCGAGCAGTTCTTCGATCTCGAACCGGTCGGGCGTGCCCTCCTCAACCACGGGAAAGTGCTCGGTTCGGGATCCCGGATCTCCAGCCACATGAAGAGCGTCCTCGAGAAGGGCGCCGGCGGCCATTGGTCCGACCTGAAGGAAGAGCTGGTGAGAACGCAGCGAGACGTCGAGCGCGAGATGGTCCTGATCCGCGACGTCGACGTGGCCAACCTCATTGCCTTGGGGGGCTGGTTGCGGGCTCTCGAGATCGCTTGCGCCTCCTCTTTGAACCCCTACGACCCTGCCAAGGCCACAACGCTGGCGAAGCCGCAGGTGGTCGAATACTTCGTCCTCAACCTCGAGACGATGGAGCCCAGAGTGAAGTCGAATCCCGTCGTCTCCAGGATCCTCGAGCGCCTCGTCGCCCTGCAGGAAGAGGTCGACCTTCCCGACGGAGAAATCCTTTCCGAGGAGGAGGTGCGCCGCATCCACCAATCCATCGAGGTCCTCGTCGATGAAATCGCGGGAGGCGAGCGGCTCATCAAGTCGCTGCCGGGAATCACCGATTCGCCCGCGCCCGGAGCGCCGACGCGGACGCCGGCGGCCACCGGCGGAGTCGTTTCCGGCGAGGTGCCCGAATAGACGGACGGTCGCCGGGGCAAGCCCGCTCCTACGATGTCAGCCGATGGGTCGGGACCGGCATGCCGGGGCGGAAATGCTCGAGGTGGGCGATGCGCAGTTGCAGGCCCCGGGCCACCGCGATTTCGGCTTCCAAGGCATCGCCGGCGGCGGCTTCGAGGGTTTCGGGATCGACCTCGGCGCGGATGTTGAGAAGCAGCTCGCCATCCTCGAGCGGCTCGTAGAGGCGGTGCGAGAGCTCGGGCACGCCATCGCCCCGGACGAGATTCACGGCGGCAATCTCGTAGGGGTCGCCTTGCGGGGTCAGGGTTGCCTTGAGATGCGCGACCTCGGCCCCGGCGTCCTCGAGCTTCTCCCGCAGCGCCTGCGCAACCGCGCCGATCAGCTCGTTGCCGTCGAATTCCTCCGCGCCTCCGCCGCAGCGGATTTCCACAGTGGCATTTAGCCATCCGAGCAGCGCCTCGCCCTCGCCGTAGCGCCCGTAGTCGATTTCGAGAGGATGCCCGAAATCGCCCTCCGCCGAGAGGACGGCGTCGAACCACTCCTCGCAGCCCTCACCCTCGCGGGCCGAGACCACGAATACCTCGGCATCGGGAAATTCGCGCGAAAGCGCCGCGACGAGCTCCTCTCGCTCGCCCTCGTCAATGAGGTCGGCCTTGTTCACGACGATGAAGGACGCCTCCTCCAGTTGCTTCCGGTAGATGTAGAGGACGTTGTCCGAGAACTTCCGCCCCTCCCGCAGGCCGAGGATGCGGCCGGCGCGGATGGGATCGAGAAGGACGCTCAAGGGGGCCACGGAGTAGTCGTCTCCGTAGATGCGCTGCAGCGGGAGACTGACCGTGGCGACGAGGTCGGTGCAGCTCCCCACCGGTTCGGCGAGGAGAACGTCGGGACGGGTCGTTTCGCAGAGGTTCGCCGCCGCCTCGACGAGCGAGTTGAATCGGCAGCAGAAGCACCCGCCGGGGATCTCCTCCACTGCGAAGCGGTTGGAGCGGCCGATCGCCGAATCGACAAGACCGGCACCCTGGTCGTTCGTGATGAGGCCCACCTTCAATCCACTGGCGTCGAGGTGGCGCGCAAAGCGCTGAATGAGAGTCGTCTTCCCCGCGCCGAGGAAGCCGCCGATCATGATGTAGCGGGAAGCCATGGCCGGGAGCATCGCGTGCGATGCCGCGGGATTCAAGCCGGGAAGGAGGCGATTCGAACACATCCGCCGCCGTAGCCGCAACCCCGTGTCCGATGGTCGATGATTGCACCCGCACAGCTTCTTCGGCGGAAATGCGGGCAAAGTGCCGCTTGACGGAAGCCCTCCCTTAAACAATCAAATTCCGGAGCCTCCCTCGCGGGCCTCCGAAGCGAAACGACTTTCCTCGACCGATGACACGCCTCCTCCTACTCGCCGCCGCCGCTCTGATCGCTCTTCCCGCCTGCACGCCCAACCGACGCGGCGCTCTGGGACCGCGCGCCGTTTCCGGCGCCTCCTCGCGCGGATACGGCGACCCCTTTTCAAACTGGAGGGTTTCCCAGACCGGCCAATCGACCCGCCTCGGCTACGGCGGGGCCCCGGTAGCCGAGCCTGCGGCGCAATAACGGGATTCGATTGCTCAAAAATTTATTTGCGCTTGGATTCATTTTGCGATTAGGTCTCATTATCGAAACGCTTTAGGATTGCGAAATTTTTCCTTGGCGTGGCTTCGAGGCACCGCGAACGTGCCGCCTATGAAAGGTAATCCCGACATCATCGCCGCCCTCAACGCCGGTCTCACCATCGAGCTCACGGCCATCAACCAATACTTCATCTGCTCCAAGATGTGCAAGGACTGGGGGCTCAACAAGCTCGCCGCCCACTTCTACGAGGAGTCGATCGAGGAAATGAAGCACGCCGAGGAGGTCATCGACCGCATCCTCTTCCTCGAGGGCGTTCCCGAGATCGCCCGCTACGACAAGATTCTCGTCGGCGACAACCCCCGCCAGCAGATCGAGGACAGCCTCACTCTCGAGAGCAAGGGCGTGACCACCTACAAGGAAGGTGTGCGCCTCTGCCTCGAAGTCGGCGACGTCGGCAGCCGCGACCTGATGGAGCGGATGGTCGTCGAATCGGAGACCAGCATCGACTGGGCCGAAACGCAACTCGACCTCATCGAGCGCATCACCCTCGAGCGCTACCTCGCCCAGCACCTCGGAGAGGACGAGGGCGATTGATCCCGAGACATGAACGCGACCGCCCCTCCGCCCGCACTCACTCCTGTCTGCCGATTTGCCCCTGCGGGGGCGAAAGCCACCTACCTCTGCCACTGCGCAAAGGTCAGCGAAGAGGGAGTCAGGGCCTTGGTCGAGGGCGGTCGCGCCGCATCGGTAGGGGAAGTCATGGAGTTGACCGAGGCAGGCACGGGGTGCCGCGCCTGCCACTGCCGGATCGAGCGCGTTCTGAGCGGTCTGCCCGCCACCTGCGGCGGACGCTTCGACTGGTGCCACCAGTGCGGCTGCGTCAATGCCGTGTGCAGCTGCGCGGCGGCGTAGGCTCCGTCGCACGTTTTCCTGTCTCGCCTTGGTCAAGCCGGGGTGCAAAGACCTACTGCCACAAATAGGGTTTTATACGGCCCTTCCACAATCGACGAGGGACGGATCCGGTTTCCGAGAACCGCCCCCCCCCTCGGGAGCAAGCAGGCTCAGGAGCGAAACATTCAGACTTCCCCCGGCCTGTTTTACCCTGAATAATTCACGAAACTGGGC
>SLGN01000432.1 GCA_007123695.1 Verrucomicrobiales bacterium | reverse complement strand
GTTTTCGCCTCGCCCCCGAAGGATTCCGAAAATCGGTCCAGCGGCTTCGAGCCGGGCTTTGCCGCGTTTGAGAAGATGGCGTCGCAGGAAGCGCCGGAGACTTCGCCCGAGGATTCCCCCAAGAGTGGCTTTTTCGGATTCGACCAGTTCTTCGCCCCGGCGGACCAGGCAAAGACCCCATCTCCAGCGCCCGAGGCTCCGAAAAGCGGCACCGGTGGCTTCGAAACGCTTTTCTCGCAGCATGCTGCCGCCGACGCGGCCCTGCCCTCCCCTGCGGACTCCGCCGGAGACGAGACCGAGGGCGCCGTTGGCGTCTGGGGCGCGATGTTCAGCGGCAGCGCCTTTTCCCCGCCAGAAGAGACGGCGCCGAAAACGCCCTTCGAAGCCGGCGGCAAAGCTGCCGACGAAGAAGACAGTGGCCTTTCCGAATCCCCCTTCGACAGCATCGGCAATCTTCTGAAGCAGGGCATTCCGTCGCCCGATCCAAAATCCGAGGATCCGCATCCTTCCGACGGCACCGTCGGCACGGGCTTCGGATTCTCCGCCCCCGCCTCCGCAATCTCGGAGACAGAAGCGGTCCCCGAAACTCAGGCCGCGTCCGAAGAAAGTCCGGCAGAGCCGATTCCCAGCGGGTTCTCCCCCTTCGCTCCCTCGCAACCCATCGACGAGGCACCTCCCGAAAATTCCTCCACGAACGAACCTCAAGGACCATCCGGAGCGGGACACGACGTCTTTGCCGCCGCATTCGCCAAGGCCGCGGCCGCCGCTTCGATCGAAAGCGGAAAGGCCCCCGAAGCGGAAAGGGAAGCGGTCGCATCCGCCGCATGGCAGGCTGCGGAACCGGGAGATCAAGCGGCCGGGATCACCCAGCCTGCCGATTCCGCCTTCGCAGCCGCGCCGGAAGCCGAACCGCAGCCGCATCAGGAGCCCGAACCCGCCACCATCGACGGAGCCCCCTGGACCGACGCTGCAACTGCATCGGCCAAATCGGCCACCCCGGCGCAACCAGATCCCGAGCCGACCTCCGCCATGTTCGGAGGCTTCGCGGAGGTTTCCGCGCCTGCTGCGTCCTCGCCCCCCGCTCCTACCAACGAGGCGGTCAACGGTATCGCGGCACCGATCGCACCTGCGCCGGAAGCGGGCACCGGATTCTCCGAACCCGCCGCTGCTACATCGCCGAACCATTTTCCCACTCCGTTCCCCCAGCCCGGTCCCGCCCCTGCCCCGGTTTCCACGACGGAACCCTCAACGGCCGCCGCCTCCCAACCGGCACCCGCGCCTGAGCAGCCGCAGGCGGCATCGGCTCCAGGAAAAGAAGAGGACGAAGACCTCCGCGACCTCGAACTCCGTGCAATCTTCTCGACCAGCGATCGCTTCACCCTCTCCCTCGTCGCCCGCCGCGTCGTCGGACTGCCGGGCATCAACAGTTGCTCGCTCTCGACCCCGGCCAAGCTGGTGCAGGCCTCGCGCCGCGAGGAGAACCGCCTCGGGAGCGAAGCCAGGGAAATGGTTTCCACCCTGCGCAACCTGGCGAAGCTCACCGGACTGAGCGAGGCACGGACCTTCACTCTGCAGACCGACCGCGGCGTGCTCAGCCTCTTCCTCGAGGGCGAATGCTGCGTGCTCGTCCAGCAAGAGACCGCCACCTTCGAGCCCGGAGTGCGCGAAAAGCTGATTCTCGTCGCCCGCTCCCTCGTCAAACTGCGCGAATAACCCCACTCCCCCCCCCGTTCCCCCATGGCCCTGGTGCGACACGACCAACGCGAAGTGCAGTTCAAAATCGTCTACTGCGGACCGCCCCGGGGCGGCAAGACGACCAATCTTCGCTACATCCACCGCCGTCTCGATCCCGCCCTGAGAGGCGATCTCGTCTCCGTGGCAACGGAGCGCAACCGCACCGTGGCCTTCGACTACCTGCCCATCCACGAGACCGTCGTCGCCGGCTACCGCACCTGCTTCCAGCTTTTCGCGACGCCGGGCCAGCGCCTCCTATCCGGAATCCGCCAGCAAATTCTCGCCGGGGCCGACGCAGCCGTCTTCGTAGCCGACTCCTCTCCGGACCGGCTCGACGCAAACCTCGAGGCCTGGCTCGGCTTCCGGGACTCGCTCGCCGCCAACGGGATCGATCCCGACCGCATTCCCGTTGCCTATCAATACAACAAACGGGACCGCCCCGATGCGATGCCGCCGGCGGACCTCGATGAACTCTTCGGCGTGCGGAGTCCCGGCTTCCTCGCCAGCGCCCTCTCCGGATTCCAGGTTTTCGCCACCCTCGACTGGGCAGCGGAAAAGGTTCTGAGCAGCTTCCATGGCGTGGATTGCCGCACCTCCAGCGACATGGCGTCCTCCACCTCCGGAGTTCACCTTTTGCATCGGAAGATCCGACCCGCCGAGACCGCCGACGCCGCCTGAACGCCGAGATGCGGCGCCCCCCACCCCTCCCATGGACCGTCAAGAAGAACGGGATCCCGACGAAAGCACCGCCATCCAGCTCGAGATCGATGACGCCACGGCGGCCCGAACCGAGGATCTGCTGCGCTCCTTCGCCGAAGAAGCCGGCGTCGAGACGGCTCTGGTGACCGAGCGCAGCGGCGCTCTCGTAGCCGGAATCTCCGAGACCGACATCAGCACCGGCCTCATCTCCGCCCTCGTCGCCGGCGCCAGCGGAGCGATGCGGGCCCTCGTCCGGCAGCTCGGCGAGAGCGGATCGCTCGAAAGCCTGCACCTCGGCGGCGACAGAATGGTCTATCTACGGGAATTGGCGGACCGTTTCGTGCTCGTCGCAGTCGGCGAAGTCTCGCGGCCTCCCGGGATCGTCCGTCGCAGCGCCCTTTCCATCCAGGAACCGCTGTCCGAGATTCTCTCCGGCATCGTCGAAACGCCGCCCCGCGCCATCCCGGATCATTCGGCGGTGACCGCAGCACGCTCCCTGCTCGAGGTGGCCCGCGAACGCGCCGCCCGACGCGAGGCCGGTCTCGACGCAAAAACAAGCCCTTCGACTCCCCGAGAAGACCCGGTCCTGCTCGAGGAGCCGCCCGCCCCCCCCAAACCGGAACCCTCCTTCGAGGAAAGCTTCGAGAGCATTGCCCCCTCCGCCGAGGAGCCGGACGAGGCAGGTCAAAAGGCAGAGGAAGCACCGCCCCCCCCTGCCGACCCGAAGGAAGTGATCGAACCCTTCGAGACCGAAGAAACCGAGATCGTCATCGAAAACCTTCCAGGCGTCCCCATCGACTCCCCGTTCGAGGCCCTCGACGACGAGGACGACGAGGACGACGAGGACGACGAGGACGACGAGGACGACGAGGACGACGAGGACGACGAGGACGACGAGGACGACGAGGACGAC
>SLGN01000505.1 GCA_007123695.1 Verrucomicrobiales bacterium | reverse complement strand
CGTAGAAGACCGGCAGGGGCACGCCCCAGGTGCGCTGGCGCGAGATGCACGAGTCGGGCCGCGACTCGACGGTGCCGTGGATGCGGTTGCGGCCCCAGTGCGGCAGCCATTGGACGCGGTCGATCTCCTCCAGGGCGCGGTCGCGGAGGGCGTCGATGCGGATGAAGAACTGCGGCACCGAGCGGAAGATGACGGGGGTCTTCGAGCGCCAGCAATGGGGGTAGCTGTGGAGGTATTTCTCCTTGCCGACGAGCACGCCCTTTTCCGCGAGCAGCTTGATGATGGGGACGTTCGACTCGTGGACGTGCTTGCCGACGAGGAAGTCGACGCCGACCTCGTCGGTGAACTTGCCCTCGTCGTCGACGGGGGAAAGGAGGCCGAGGCCGTTCTGCTGGCCGGCGAGGTAGTCCTCGCCCCCGTGCCCCGGAGCGACGTGGACGGCGCCGGTGCCGGTCTCGGTGGTGACGAAGTCGGCGAGGATGACCCGCGAGGTGCGGGGGAGGAAGGGATGCTGCGCCTCGGCGCCCTCGAGCTCGGCGCCCTTCAGCTCGGCCAGCTCGCCGGCGGGGACGAAGCCGGTCTTCTGCCCGAAGGCCTCGACGAGCTCGCGCACGATGACGAAGTCCTCCGTCGCGCCGCGTTCGGCGTGGGTGAAGGTGCCGCGCAGGTAGGTGAGCTGGGGATGGACGGCGATGCCGAGGTTGGCCGGCAGGGTCCAGGGCGTGGTCGTCCAGATCACCATCGCGCTCTGCCCGGCGAGCGCGCCGGAGACGAGGGGGAACTTCACGAAGACCGCGGGATCCTTCACCTCCATGTATTCGACCTCGGCTTCGGCCAGCGCGGTCTGGGCGCCGTAGCTCCACTGCACCGGTTTCTGGCTTTGGTAGACGAGCCCCTTCTCGACGAGGGTGGCGAAGACGCGGATGATGTCGGCCTCGTATTCGGGCGAGAGGGTGAGGTAGGGATTTTCCCAGTCGCCGAGGACGCCGAGGCGGCGGAAGGAGCCCCGCTGCACGTCGATGAACTTGCGGGCGAAGGCCTCGGAGCGGCGGCGGATCTCGGCGGGCTCGAGGCCGCGCGACTCCTTCACCACCTTGAACTCGATGGGCAGGCCATGGCAGTCCCAGCCGGGGACGTAGGGGCATTCGTGCCCGGCCATGGACTTGCTTTTGAGGACGAGGTCCTTGAGCACCTTGTTGAGGGCTGTGCCCATGTGGACGTCGCCGTTGGCGAAGGGCGGGCCGTCGTGGAGGAGGAACTTGGGCGAGTCGGCGGCGCGGCGTTTCCCGACAATGCGGTGGTAGAGCCCGGCCTGCTCCCAACGGGCGAGGCGCTCGGGTTCGCGCGCGACGAGATCGCCCCTCATCGGGAAGGACGTGTCGGGCAGGTTCAGGGTCGCCTTGTAGCGGGAGGATCCGTCGGTTTCGCTCATGGAGGGGCGGGGGTCGAAAAGGCGGCAAGCCTAGCATTCCGCGCCGGAGGGGTCAAAGGACGAGTGGCCCCATCCTGCGGGGCCGAGGCGGGAAGGCAGTTTTGCGGAAACCGCAAACGAGGCGGAGCCGCCGCGACTGGCCGGCCCGTCTCCGAACGCGTCGGGAACCCGGTCGGTCAGAAAGTTCAAGGATTGCCTCGAGATGCGCAAGGAAGGCGTGGCGGCACGCTCGAATTCGGGCCATTTTTCCCGGATTTCGAAAACCTTGCAACCCAACCAACCCATGCCATGAATCCCAACCAGTTCACCCACAAGCTGCAGGAAGCCCTGCAGGCGGCCCAGTCGCTCGCCTCGGGGAGGAACCACGCCGAACTCGGCGCCGTCCATCTTTTCTCGGCCCTGCTCGCCCAGAGCGAGGGCGTGGCCCGGCCCGTGCTGGAGAAAGCGGGGGCCAAGGTCGCCGCCCTCGAGGCCGGGGTCGCCCGGCTCCTCGACAAGCTGCCCTCCGTCCAGGGCGCGGCGGGGCAGCAGCTCTACACCAGCCAGGACCTGCGCGCCGTCCTCAACGCGGCGGAGAAGATCCGCGGCGAGATGAAGGACGACTTCACCAGCGTCGAGCACGTCCTGCCCGCCCTCGTCAAAGAGGGTTCGGCCGACCTCAAGACCCTGTTGAAAGAGCAGGGCGTGACCGAGTCGGCCCTCGCCCAGGCCATCGCGGCGGTGCGCGGCAGCAGCCGGGTGACTGACCAGGATCCCGAGGGCAAATACCAAGCCCTGGAGAAATACGGCACCGACCTCACCGCGATCGCCCGGCAGGGCAAGATCGACCCCATCATCGGCCGCGACGACGAGATCCGGCGCGTCATGCAGATCCTCTCGCGGCGCACCAAGAACAACCCCGTGCTCATCGGCGAGCCCGGCGTCGGCAAGACCGCCATCGCCGAGGGCCTCGCCCGCCGCATCGTCAGCGGCGACGTGCCCGAGTCGCTCAAGAACAAGCGGCTCATCGCGATGGACATCGGCTCGATGATCGCCGGTGCGAAGTACCGCGGCGAGTTCGAAGACCGGCTCAAGGCTTTCCTCAAGGAGGTGACCTCCAGCGAGGGCGAGATCATCCTCTTCATCGACGAGCTCCACACCATCGTCGGCGCCGGCGCGAGCGAGGGCGCCGTCGACGCCTCGAACATGCTCAAGCCCCAGCTCGCCCGCGGCGAGCTGCGCACCATCGGCGCGACCACCCTCGACGAGTACCGCAAGTACATCGAGAAGGACGCCGCGCTGGAGCGCCGCTTCCAGCCCGTGATGGTCGACGAGCCCTCGCCCGAGGACACCATCGCGATCCTCCGCGGCATCAAGGAGCGCTACGAGGTCCACCACGGCGTGCGCATCAAGGACGCCGCCATCGTCGCCGCCGCCACCCTCAGCGACCGCTACATCGCCGACCGCTTCCTTCCCGACAAGGCCGTCGACCTCATCGACGAGGCGGCCTCGAGGCTGAAGATCGAGCTCGACTCCCTGCCGACCGAGATCGACCAGCTCGAACGCCAGGGCATGCAGCTCGAGATGGAGCGCCAGGCCCTCGCCAAGGAGAAGGACGAGGCCAGCAAGGACCGCCTCGCCAAGGTCGAGCGCGAGATCGCCGACCTCAAGGAGAAGTCCGACGCCCTCCGCGCCCAATGGCAGAACGAAAAGACCGTGATCGACCGAGCCAACGCGATCCAGGAGGAGATCGAGCAGCTCAAGACCGAACTGGAACGCCGCCAGCGCGAGGGCGATCTCGGGCGCGCCAGCGAGATCCAGTACGGCCTGCTGCCCGGCAAGGAGACCGCCTTGCAGGAGGCCCAGGACCAGCTCCGCGAGGGCCAGAGCGCCGCCCGTCTCCTCAAGGAGGAGGTCACCGAGGAGGACATCGCCGAGGTGGT
>SLGN01000748.1 GCA_007123695.1 Verrucomicrobiales bacterium | reverse complement strand
TTCCCGACTGGCTTCGTTGCTCCTCAGTCGTGGAGCCCGCTCCACTCCTTCCTCGCGCCTTGCCAGACGAAATCGCGGCTCGCAGTTTTCCATTCCGGAGTTTTTCAACCGGCTCCTAGTCCTCCGCGTGGAGGGTGCCATGCGGGATCAGCTTCTCGTAGTCGTCCACCGAACCTCCATCGAGGCAGCACTGGATGATGTCGCGTCCTATGGGCAGCAGGTCCTCGACGAGGAACTGCTGGATCTCCTGGCAGAAGAAGTCCCGGAGAATTGCGGCACCGGTCTCGTAGGCCTCGGGCCCAACCTCGGGCTGCGTCGCGACGTCGAAGAACCAGGCCCCGATGGAGCGGCCCTCCACCACGATGGAGCCCGGCGACCAGCCGAGAAGAGGGCAACGGGAAGGCTTCACCTGGTGCGGGGTGAACTGGGCCCCGCCTCGCCGGGCGAGGTATTCCCGCGTGATCCACTGGGGCATGAAGCCCACCTTCCATGCGCCGACGTGCTGGTTGGGCGTCAGCACATACTTGACCTTGGGGGTCTCGATGATCTGCTTGAGAATCAGGTTGGCCTGGTCGACCCGACGCCCCGTGGCGAAGGGCCAGTAGGAGCCGACCCCCTCGCTGGACATTCCTTCGCTGCCGACGATGCTGGGGTTGGCGTGGCCGCGGGGAGCGACGAGCCGCCAGAGCCAGGCGAGGGACGGGGGCAGCAGGTGGAACATCCCGAGGATGCCGTAGGACGGATTGGCGGCAGTGGAGGGCGGGCAGCGAACGCCAAAGGAGCGGATGTCGATGTCGAGGGTGCCGCGGTGGACCCCGGGGACGATCTCGCAAGGCACGATCACGCGTGGGTTGGGGCAGGGCTTGCCCGGCTCGTCCTCGATATGGTCCCAGATCAGGGCGGTGCCGCCGGGTTGCCCGTCGATGTTGAGGAAGAGGAGCGGCTTTTCCGGATGGACGGTCATCTTTTCGAGGTGCGGATCCACCCCGTATCGCTCGATGTGGTTGACCCGGACGAACCAGGCGTCCTCGGCGTCCATCAACGTCAGCTTGCCGTTGTTCTTGTTGAGGCTGGGGTGGCAAAGGGCCATGTCGTCAGTGACCGGCCTAATGTCGCAGCTCTGCGGAATGGTGAGGGAACGGGTCTCTGCGGTCTCGAGGTTCCTGCCGAGGAGGAGGGAGCCGTCCTTCTGCCGATGCGGCTGCTCCAGCATCTCGCTCTTTCCGCCGCCGCTGGCGCCCTCGTGCGAGATGCCGATGCGGTTTTCGTAGGGGGTGACGATCTGGGCGGCGGCGCAGTGCATCGTGATCCAGTCCTCCTTCTCCCCGAGCGTGAGGAGCACGCCGTAGATCCCCTTCTTCGCGCTGGGTCCGGGGTAGAGGTTGTAGCTGAAGAGTTCGTGCATCCCCTCGAGGCGGTTGTGGACGACGACCTGCTTTCCGTCGAGGTGGGTGTGTCGGAAGGGCGGCGCCACATAGATGATGGCCTTGGGGGCGAAGCCCTCGGGCAGCGCGGTGTGCGGGACCATGCCCTGCAGCATCGCGAGGCCCAGGGCGAAGAACCCGGCATTGGCGGGGGCCACGACCATGGCGTCGGTGCCGCGGCCGGGCATCCCGGCGGTGAAGGCGAAGCAGGCGAGGTCCTGCGTCTTCATCCACTCGAAGGTCTCGCGGCGCAGCCCGTCGAAGCTGGTTCCGTAGCGCTCCCCGAAGTGGGGCTTGTCGGTCGGCAGCTCATCTCCGATGACCATGCAGTCGGGGTCGCGCCGACGCATGTAGGTCTCGAAGTAGTTGGCGCAGATTCCGTTCTTGACGCGGCACGCGCGCGCTTCTTTGACATAGCCCATGCCGGGCACCTCGTAGCCGACGTAATGCCAGCCGTCCTCGCCGGCGTCGCGTACCGCAAGCTCGATGAGTTCGTCAACGGAATCGGCAAAGAGCACGGAGGGGGCGGAGCGGAAGAGATCCTTCGCCTCGGGCGGAAGATCCATGCTCTCGACGGACTTGGGAAGGGAGTGTTCGGACTTTTCGGACATGATGAAATCGATTTCCTCCTATGTAGCATTCGCCGTGCCAAGGACCAAGGTCCGCTTTGTCACAAAACGCCAGTCGCCCGTATTCTGCGGCACGACCGATGCGCGGCTTTCCCGATTCTCGGCATCCGATCTCCCGGCGCGGGCGGGAGGTCGGGGATCGCGGTTCGTATCGGCGCTCAGGGAGTGGGCGGCAAATCAATCCTCCAGATACCTTTTGAGCGAACTCCTGAGCTGGGTCCGCGCCCGGAAAAGCAGGCTCTTCACCGCCGGCACGGACATGGAGAGAATCTCGCCGATTTCCTCGTAGGGCATCTCTTCGTAGCGGCGCAGGATCACGGCAAGCCTCTGCTTCTCTGGCAGGCTCTCGATGGCGCGGTCGACCGCCGCCTCCAATTCGCTCTGCAGGAGATCTTCGCCGGGGGAGGATCCGTGGCGGTCCTCGACGACATGGTGCGAACTCTCCTCGCGCTCGTCCACCGAGACAGTGGGCTTGCGCTGCCTGCGGCGAACCTCGTTGAAGACGAGGTTCCGCGCAATGGTGAAGAGCCAAGTCGTGAAGCGTGCCTGCGGCTCGTAGCGGTGGGCCGACTTCCAGACCCGGAGAAAGACCTGCTGCGCGATGTCCTCGGCCTCGGCGGGGTTCCCGAGCATCTTCGCGACGGTGCCAACGACGGCGCGCTGATGGATCCGCACGAGTTCCTCGAAGGCAGCGGCGTCGCCTTTTCCGACCCGCTCCATCAACTCGACGTCGTGCCGGTTTGCCACCTCCCGATCCGTTTCCTGCTCCTGCGAGGGAAAGTTCGATTCGGAGGACGTCATCTCTTTCGTCTTGGATCTTGGGAGAAAGTTGTTCGATTTCGCGTAGATTGAACCCTATCCTCCCGACTTTGTCGCGCCCGACTTCTTTCGTCGGGCGCTTTCTTTCGATGTCCTCCCTACCCAAATCCAGGAGCCGACGCCGCAGCCAGCCCTTCCGCCGCCTCGCCCTGCTGCTGGCCAGTGCCGGAGCCGACGCTGCTGCGGTCTCCCGTGCCGGAATGGCCCTTGGGATCCTCGGGGGCGGCGCGTTCATGGCCACGGGCGAGTTCGAAGACGCCAAGTGGCTCTGGAGCGCGGCCGTGCTGCTCTGCCTCGGGAGGCTTCTCACAATCCAGGTCGCCGCCGTTCTCCAGCCCCGATCTCTGCCGGAAACGCGGGAGGAGGCCTTCTACAACGAACTCCCAGAGCGAGTTTCCGACGCCATCACCCTGATCGGCTTCGGCTTTGCCGCCGGATCGAATGCCTGGCTCGGGCTGGCGGCGGCGCTTTCGGCGATCTTCTCGG
>SLGN01000104.1 GCA_007123695.1 Verrucomicrobiales bacterium | reverse complement strand
GACGAAGGCCTGGCTGCTGGAGGACTTGTCCTCGCCCCGGGGCAGGTAGAGCAGCACCGGCTCGGGAGCCTGCCCCTCGCGTGGTCCGCCCGCGCCGAAATGCGCCCCCTCGTTGACTCCCAGCTCGACCTGGCAGATCGCGCTGGCTGGGGTCCAGTCGCCTTCCTGCACGCTGGTGGTGAGGAAGCGCCCGTCGGGCGAAAGGCCGAGCCCGTTGGGGTTGCGGAAGCCGGTGGCGAGCACTTCGAGGCGCCCGTCCGCCCCAATGCGGCAGAGCCCTTGGTTGCCCGAGGCGAAAAGCCAGCGGCCCTGCGCGTCGCGCTCCAACCCGACGGCGAAGTCGTGCCCTCCGGGCGAGGTCTCCATGGCGTTGGTGACGCATTCGTAGTAGTCGGCCTCGTCGTTGCCGTTGAGGTCGTGCAGGCGGGTGATTTGGTCCCGGCCGAGAACGTGGACCTTTCCCTCGACGATCCGGATGCCGAGGGGTTGGTGCAGGCCGGTGGCGAAGCGCTTCCAGCGCACCGACTCGAGGGTCTCGTCGATGCCGCGCACCAGCCAGACCTCGCCGGTCATGGTCGCCACGGCGGCGCTGCCGTCCTCGAAGAAGTCGTGGGCGCTGAGGAAGAAGAGGGTGCCGTAGGGATTGTCGAAAGGCACGGCGATGCGGTCGGTCGCGAAGGGCCTCTGCGAGCCGGGCTCTCCGCGGGTCTCGATCCATTGCGGCCACCGGGCGGGCCCGCCGCGGGTGAGCCGGGCCAGGGTATCCTCGGTTTCGCCGCGGGCGTCGAGGAGCCGGGTGCGCCCCCCTTGCTCGTAGGCGAAGACGACCTCGTCGCCGTGCCGGTAGAAGCCGAGGTAGCGGCCCTCGCGTCGTTCTTCGGAGGTGGCGACGACTTCGCCCCGCATCGGAGCGCCGACCATGAAGCCGCGCCGGTTGTCGTTGAGCCCGATGAAGCCGCCGCTCCAGACGAGGGGAAAGGCGAGGCGTTCGGGGTCGAAAACGGCGGCGAGATCGCCGTGCTTCACGCAGACGCCCTTCGGCAGCGTGAGCCCGCCGCCCCGGAAGACGCCGCTGAAGAGGCTGCCGTGGTCGCTCGCGGCCCAGCGCCCGTCGCGCCAGGTGTCCTGGTCGTTCTGGTTGCCCCAGTGCCCCTGCTGCCCCCCGTCGAGGCCGGGAAAGGGCGGGAGCAGTTCGGGCATCGGGTCCGCCCCGCGGAACGCGAGTGCCTGCTTGCCGTAGAAGTCGAAGACCCGCTCGCGGTTGACGAAGGCGTCGGCGTGGGCATGGAATGCCGGGTCGAGCGGTGCAAGGTCCGGCGCAAAGTCGGCGGGACGGGGCGCTGAGGAGCCTGCGAGCAAGGCGTCGATGTCGTCGAAATTCCAGAGCGCGAGGGTGTTGTCCATGCGTTCGCGCGGATGGCCGCCGGGCCTCGGGCGCATCACTCCGCGGGAGAGGCGCACGTCGTCGACGAGACCGTCGCAGCCGAGCCGGCCCTCGACGAGGCGACCGATGGCGATCTGCTCGCGTTCGGCGGGGCGGACCGGTCCGGCCGCTCCGGTTGGCTTTTCGAGGACCCTCTTCCCGTCGATCCAGAGGACGACCTTTTCCTCGTCGATGCTGGCGATGAAGTCGTGCCACTTTCCGTCGCAGACATCGACGCCCGAATCGTAGTCGCCGCCCCGTCCCGGCAGGAAGAGCGCGAGGGTGCCGCGCCCCGCATGGGTGTAGAGCTCCCAGTGGGTGCCGGCCGACTTCGGGTTGCAGGCCACGAGAATGTTGAAACGGTCCTTGGAGTCGAGCCGGGCGCGGCATTCGATGGTGAAGGGCAGGGTGTGGAAGGCGGGATCCCCCTCGAGGACGAGCCCGCCGGAGAGAGCGCTCCCGAAGGCTTCGCTGAGCGAGGGAACAGCGACGGGACGGTCGATGCCTCCGCGGGCGGAGTCTGTGTTCGCGTTCGGCGGGTTCGGCGCGTTCGGTGCCTTTGCCGCCTGCGGAGCGCCGCCAGTTTCCGCCGACCCTGGCCAGCTCCGGTAGGCGGGCGGGTCGCCGGCCGGTCCGCCGTCGAGCTGGGGCAGCAGCCAGGCGAGACCGTCGAGATTGTCGAGGAGGCGCGCCTCGGCGTCCTCCCGGGTGTGGTTGAGAATGCCGACGGGTCCGCCGTAGCCGCTGTCGCGAAGCTGGCGCAGCACTGCCGCATCCTCGCTGCCGACCCCGAGGGGCAGGATCTTGCGGCCTCGTTCGTCGCCGCCGGGATCCATGCCGTTGAGGTTGAAGCAGAGCAGCCATGGCAGCATCGCCCCGATCGCCTCGGGCAGGCGTTCGAGATGGGCGTGCCCGTGATGCAGGTTGTAGACGATGCCGACGTGGTCGATGCCGTGCTCGGCGGCGAGGTGCTCGCAGACGGCGACCATGTTCTCGGGTTCGCCGCCCCAGCCGCCATGGTTGTAGAGGGCGACTCTGCTGCCGATCTTCCTCGCCTTTTCGAGTACGGGCATCAAGGCGGCGGCGGAGGTCGCGACCCGCTCTGCCTGCGATTCGCCCTGCGGACGCAGCATGACCCAAAGCTGCGGAGAAAGGCCGTGCTTTTCGAAAAGGGCGATGGCCCCGTCGTGGACGCCCCAGAAGGCGAAGAACTCGAGACCATGCTCCCGGTAGGCGAGGATTTCCCGCTCGAACTCGGGCACATGCTCCGGCCGCCAGTCGTAGGCGACTTTGGAAATGCCCAGTTCCGCGACCATGGCGGCCCGCTCCTCGGGCGAGCGCTTTTTGGCGTCGAAGGGCACGATGCACCACGCCACGAGGTTCGACGTGTCGAAAAGGTCGGCGGCGGGAGCAGGGCGTGCGGGCAGGGCAAGCGAGAGCAGCGAGAGCAGGAAAAGGGATGGGGGTTTGGGCCTCATGGAGGGGCGGGCGAGATCGGGGTAGGGGTGGGGGAGCTTGAACTGCGGCTTGGATCGTGGATTCGGTTTCGTTCCCGATTTCGATTTCGATTCGGTATTGGTTGGGGCGATGCCTCTCTAGCGCATTTGGTCCAGGGAGAGGTCCAGCGAGTGGATGGTCTCGCCTTCGATGTTGACGATTTCGTAGCGCAGCTTGGGCGGGTCGGAGGCGGTGTCGAAGTGCACCAGCCCGAAGGAGGGCTTCTCGTTGTAGCCGAAGAGAGAGCCTTCCATCACCAGATGGGTATGCTCGTTGGTGAGCCGGCTCGACATGAACTCGTGCAGGTCGGGGCCGCCGGAGCGCTCGATCACCCAGGCGTCGGAGCGATGGCGATCGGCGGCGAGGAGCAGCACGCCGCCGATGTTCCGCTCCTCCAGGAAGGAGAAGATCCGCTCGCGCTCCGCCGAGTAGCCGCGCCAGGTATCGACGCCCGATCCGCCGGGCTTGGCCCCGTCGCTCCACGGTACCGGGGAGACCAGCACCTTGAAGGTGGCCTTGGAAGACGCGAGCGTTTCCAGCAGCCAGGCGAGCTGCGCTTCGCCCAGCATCGAGGGATTCTCCACGCCCTTCCCCCCGAAGCGTCCCGCGTCCTCGCGGTAGGTGCGTCCGTCGAGCATGAGGAAGTGGACGTCGCCGATCGAAAAGTCGAACCAGACGCCGGGGCGCTCGCCGTCCCCGTAGGCGGGGTTGACCCAATTCTGCCGGAAGATGTCCCAGACCATCGGCTTCCAATAGGGCAGTTCCGGATCGGGTCCGCCCCAGGAGTCGTCGCAGGCGAAGTCGTGGTCGTCCCAGATCGCGTAGACCGGGGTCGAAGCGACGAGGCGACGAAATTCGGGGCGCGACTGCCGCTGGTAGTAGCAGTAGCGGTTCATCTCGGGGCTCTCGGGATCGTCGATGTAGACGTTGTCGCCGAGCAGGAGCAGCGCGTCGGGGCCACGCTCGCGGATGGTGTCCCACATGCGTTCGTGCTCGGCGACGTAGCCGGCCCCGCCTCCGAAGGCCACCGAGAAGCGGGCCGCGCCCCCGCGCGGCGGCGTAGTGCGGAAGCGCTGCGATTCCTCCTCGATCGCCGGTCCGTACCCGATCTCCAAGGAATAGCGGTAGGCGGTCGCGGAACGCAGTCCCTCCAGTGCGACGACTGCGGTGTAGTCGCTCTCGCTGTCGGATTTCGCTTCCCCGGAAACGACGCCCTCGCCGTCGGGAGCGTCCTCGGGCCGTGCCGTCACCCGCACGGTGGCGGGCCCGGCGGTGCGCACCCAGATGCGGGCGCCGGTGTCGTCCACGGCGCCGAGCATGGGACCGTGGACGGGGCGGTGGCGGTGTTCCTCGGCGATCCGCGCGAAGGCGGGCAGATTCCGGACCGGGTCGAAAAGGTGCCTCGGCCCGGCGAGAAAGCGGTCCGGCGGCAGTCCGGCGGCAAGCGCTGCGGCGAGGTGCGGGGCGGCCTTTTCGGGATCGTCCGTTTGTGCGTGGCCGAGCGCCAGCAGGTAGTGGAGTTCGTCGTCGTAGCGTCCCGGAAACTCGGCAAGGAGTCCGGCGGCGTATTCGATCGCCGCATCCGGCCTGCCGACGAGGACTTGCCGCAGGGCATACTGGCCGATGCGCTTGGTCTGCCCCGAACCGAATCGCGGAGGCCGGGCGAAGTAGTTGCCCGACTGCCGCGGGTGCGAGGCCCCGCCCAGCGGATAGTCGCCGTAGGGATAGCCGTAGGGGTAGACCGCCGGATCGGGACCGGGCGGCAGCGGGTAGTCGCCGGCGGCGGGTGCGTAGGCCACCCCCACATAGCGGGACCGCGGCGCCGCCGCCCCGTCGATTTCGACCTCGAAGCCCTCGGCGTCCCGGACCGTGCCGAGGTAGCGGCGCTTCAGGGCGAGAGGCCGATCCGGATGGGTCTGTTCCACGATCTCCGTCGCGGTCGGCGCGCCCTCGGCCCTGACCAGCCGGGCCGCCACCGGCCAGGTCTGCTGCGCGTGGTCCTGCCAGAGGAGGAAGACGTGGTAGTCGCCCCGATCCAACCCGGCCACCGAAGTCCTCAGCGCCGGAGCCCCGGGGTAGCCCTCCCACGGCGCGAAGAGCCCGCCGCCGTCGCGACCGCCCCCGCCTTCCAGCCTTTGCGCCACGACTTCCGGAGGGATTCCCCAAAGCTCGCCGCCGGGGCGGCGCGAGCCGAATTCGCCCTGGGGCGAGAAGGTCCACGCGGAGGGATCGCCGTCGGAAGCGCGCGCCGTGTTTCCGTCGGGACCGGCGACCGCCTGCACCCGCACGAGTCCCGCCTCCTCCGCGGTTGCAGGCGGCGGAGCCGCCGACGAGAGGAACAGAGCGAGGACGAGGAAACACGGCGGGAGAAAGCCCCGCGTCGGAGGGTTTTGCATCCCTGAATTGAAGCGGGAACGACGCCGCGCATCAAGCCGAAAGAGCAGGTCCGTGGGCGGCTGCTGCCCAGATCCGGCGTGCGCGGGGTTTGCCGAACGCTTGCCGAGCGCCCGCCTCTGGTCTTTACTAGCCGCCATGTTCCGAAACCGCGACCGCTACATCGCCCGCGTGGCCGAGGGCCTCGAGAAAGCGCACGAAAACGCCAAGGTGCTGGAGCTGTCGCTCGACGAGACGCGGCTCGTCCTGTTCTCGGACCTGCACCGGGGCATCGGCGACCGCGCCGACGACTTCCGGCCCTGCCGCAAGATCTACCACGCCGCGCTCGGCTACTACGACGCCCTCGACTACCGGCTCGGGCTGCTCGGCGACATCGAGGAGCTCTGGCAGCGCATCCTGCCCGGCATCCTCGACTGCTACGCCGGAACCCTCGCGGTGGAGCGGCGCTTCTTCGACGACGGGCGGGGGCTGCGGCTGCTCGGCAACCACGACGAAATCCTCGCCTGGTCCTGGCACCGGAACATGCTCGCCGACCACGTCGGCGACATCGAGTTGCTCGACTCGGTGCGCCTGCGGCTGCTCGACGGCGCCGGAAGCCCCCTCGGAGAGATCCTCCTCGTCCACGGGCATCAGGGCATCCACTACAGTTGGCTCGACCGCTTCGTGGTGCGCTGGGTGTGGACGCCGATACAGAAGTTCACCGGCATCACCTTGGGGCTGCCGTCGACCGACCACTCCATCCGCAACCTGCACGAGCGCGCCCTCTACGAATGGGCGGCGGGCCGCCCCGGGCTGCTCCTCGTCTGCGGCCACACCCACCAGCCCGTCTTCATGTCGGCGGCGTGGGTCGATTCGGTCAACTCCGAGCTGGAGCGGCTGCGCGAATCGGGAGCCGACCCCGAAGCCGTGGCGATGAAGGAGGCCGAGCTGCACTGGATCGCCGCCGACCTCGACGAGCTGCGCACCTCCCTGCCCGACGACGCGAGGCCCTGCTACTTCAACACCGGCAGCTGCTCCTACCGCGACGGCTCCATCACCGGGATCGAGATCGACCGCGGCCGCATCCGCCTGGTGCGCTGGACCGGCGATTCGGGAGCGCCCCTGCGAACGGTGCTGCGCGAAGCCGACCTCGCCAACGTCTTCGCGGCTTGGCGGGAGTGATCGTTCCTTCCCCGACATGGGCCGACCCGCCTACCGAACCGACCCCTCCGTATCGCCGCGGCATCTCGCCGCAGTTTCGGGAGGCGCGCTGCTCATCGCCCTCGCGCCCATCCTCGCGGTGGCGAGCACTCGCGGCGAGAACGGCGTCGGCACCTGGGACGCGGCCTTTTGGCGGGTCGCCCTCGGCACCCTCGCCCTCGGCGGGCTCTTCCTCGTGCGGGGTCGGCGGCTGATGCCGCGGCGGAGCGACTTCCGCCACGGGCACGCCTGGATCTGGCTGCCGGGCCTCGCCTTCGCCGGCGATTTCTGGACCTGGCACTGGTCCTTCGAGAACACTTCGGTGGCGAACGCCTCGCTGCTTTGCAATCTCGCCACTCTCTTCGTCGCCGCCTACGCCTGGATCGTGTGGAAGGAACGGCTCGGCCTTTCCTTCGTCTGCGGAGCGCTCCTCGCCCTCGCGGGCATGGGCGCGCTCGTCCTCAGCTCGGCCGCCCGCGAGCCGCCCGCCGCCGGCAACCCGGTCTTCGGCGATTTCCTCGCGGTCCTCACGGCGGGGTTCTACGCCGTCTACCAGCTTTCGATGAAACGCTATCGCGACGAGCATTCCGCCCCGGTCCTGCTGTTCTGGGCCAGCCTCGTGGCCTCGCTCGTCCTGCTGCCCGTCGCCCTGCTGCACGAAGCCCCCTTCCTGCCGGGAAGCGCGGCGATGTGGTTGCCGCTCCTGGGCCTCGGCTTCGTCTCCCACTTCCTCGGTCAGGGGCTCATCTCGTGGGGCATCGCGGGGGTTCCCGCCAGCCTCGGGTCCGTCACTCTGCTGCTGCAGCCCCTCGGCACCGCCCTGCTCGCGGTTCCTCTGCTCGGCCAGGCTCTCGTGCCGTGGCAGATCGCTGGAGCCATCGCCGTGGTCTTCGGCCTCTTTCTCGCGGTGCGCGGCCGGCGGCTTGCGGGGCGGTCCGGCGACTAGCAGCCCGTCGGCGTGCTCACGACTTCACGTCGCGGCGTTCGAAGGCGATCCAGCCGACGAGGAATCCGGTCAGGCCGAAGCCCGCGAGCCATACCGCCGCCTCCGCGAAGCGCGGCCAGGGGATGTCCTGGTAGAGCAGCAGCAGCCAGGCGCTCATGCGCGAGGTGATGAAGTAGTCGCGGTAGGGATCGAAGGCGGGCAGGGGGATGGAGGAAAGGACGCGGTCGGCCACGCAAATCGCGACGGTGAGGATGGTGGCGGCGGCGGGCTTGATCTTGAAGCACCCGAGCATGAAGGCCATGCCGATGACCGGCAGGTAGATCAGGGAGAAGGCGAAGATCGCCGCGAAGTAGCGCCACAGGCCCTCGTTCCAGTCGAAGAGCGAGACGCGGGGCAGCTCCGGCGTCCACACCAGCATGCCGCCGCCCCAGCCGCGCTCCAGCAGGCCAACGCCGAGGGCGGTCGCGCCGACGAAGAGAAAGAGAGTCGAGGTGTAGATCTGGCACGAAAGGAACTTCACCACGAGAAGACGGAGGCGCGAGACGGGCCGGACGAGGAGGAGCCGCAGGTTGCCGTCCTCGGTCTCCTTCGCGAGGATGTCGCCGGCGACGAGGGCGACGAAGACGACGCCGAGCAGGAGCATCGTGAAGGTGACGATGAGAAAGCCGAGGGTCAGGGCCGAGAAGTATTCGTCGAAGCCGCCCGCGATGCGTTCGATGAAGCGCTCCATGCCCTCGCGCGAGCGCTCCCGCGTCCACAGCCAGTAGAAGAGGACCTCCACGGCGAGGAAGACGCCGAAGCCGATGTAGGTGCGGCGGCGTGCGAAGAGCCGGTAGAGCTCCCAGCCGAGCTGGCGGAAAAACAGGGACATGGCGGTCGTGGAAACGCGGGAGGAATCGCGTGACGTTACGAGGCAAGGCCGGGGCGGGTCAACCGGGAAGCGGGCGTCTTCGAAGAGGGGGCCGCGTTCGAAGAGGAGGCTGCGGGCCGAACTCGGTCGGTGCAGTGCGGTTTCGGAACGCTCAAACACATCCGCTGCCACTGGAAGCCGAGGCCAGTGCGCTTCTTGCGATGCATTTCGGGGCTGTTTCCCTCCTCGATTCAGGCAAGCGAGGCATCTACGCGGCCCTTGTCGGTGCGGCGAGCAGCGCCGCGAGCAGTGCCTTGTCTTTGGAGACGATCGCGTCGTGCTCGCAGTCGGCGAAGAAGGCCGCGTGCTGGAACTTGTGCAGGCGCTCGGGTGGGCTGAAATCGATCGTCGCCTTCCGTTCATCGTGCCGGACGTGGAGCGCCCCGCCCTCGTGCGCGGAGGGCAGGGCGATGATGAGGGTGCCGAACATCGCATCGAGCTTCTCGGTGTCGCGGTGCGGCTTGAAATGCCCGCCTTTTCCGTAAAGGAGCAAAACCCTGACCAGGGCCGAGTTGACAAGTCGGACAGACCGGAAATATTGGGGTTGTCCAACCCAATGAACGCTCTGCTCCCCGCCCTCGTCGTCGCCGTCGCCGGACTCTCCCTTTCCGATTTCGAGGAACTCCACGAGCGGCTGCAGCCGGGCGCGGACGAGGTCTGGCGGACGATCCCGTGGAAGACTTCCCTGCTCGAAGCCCAGTCCATCGCCGCCGAGCAGGGCAAGCCCATCTTCATCTGGGCGATGGACGGCCATCCCTTGGGCTGTGTTTGAAACAACGGAGTGCTCGACCGTGCGTCGACGTTCAGCCAACCCGAGATCGTAGCCCTGCTGCGGAGCGACTTCGTGCCCGTCGCGATCGACCAGGCCTACCAGCGGCGCCAGCAGGACGCCGAGGGCGATTTCTATCGCAAAATCGCCAACCAGGGGCCTCGCCCGGCCGATGGCGGCACCACCCAGGGACGCTACGTGGCGGAGTCCGACGGCACCCTGCTTGGCTACAACAACAACCGCGACAGCGAAAGGCTCCTGCGCCTGATGCGGGAGTCGCTGGCCCGGCCGCGGCCCGAGGGCGTGGCGGCGCTCGAGGCGGGGAAGAAGGATGCCCGTTTCTCCCCGGCGCCGCCCGCCGACGGACTCGTCGTCCGCGTCCACAGCCTCGTCCTTGGCGGCTACCCCGAGACGGAAGACCCGTGGCTGAAGATCTTCCAGGAAGGCATGGGCCGGGACAACCTCTGGATCCGCGGGGACGAGCACGAGGCCCTGCGCGGCGGCGAGCTGCACGACAGCCTCGTCGTGCGGCTGGCGCGATTCCACCTCGTCGACAACACGCGCGGCGAGCCGCCGATGTGGAAGACGGACGAGATTCGCGAGCGTTCCCTCGAGTTCCGCGACGGGCGCCTCTCGGGCCGGATCCACATCGTCGCGGCCGACGGCTCGCGCGAGTTCCGGGCGGACCTGCTGGGCTTCGTCGAGAGCGATGGCGAGGGCGGACCGGTGACGCGCTTCGACCTCGTCGCGAAGGGTTCGTTCCGCGGCGAGAGCCGCCTGACCCGCAATGC
Source organism: Verrucomicrobiales bacterium (assembly GCA_007123695.1). Classification (GTDB taxonomy): domain Bacteria; phylum Verrucomicrobiota; class Verrucomicrobiia; order Verrucomicrobiales; family DEV007; genus Arctic95D-9. The sequence goes on along the minus strand of SLGN01000104.1, from coordinate 2,497 downwards.
GCTGCCGGGCGAATTTCCCTTCGCGGTCTCCTTCCGCCTCGCCGACGGCAGCGATCCCGCCGACTCGATCCCGCCCCAAGGCTCGCGCGGCTGGATCGACGGCTATCTGCGCGACCAGTGAGCCGACGGGCCGGGTCTGCCGCTTGCGCCGGCGCCTCTCTCCGGCTACCCTTTGCCCATGAGCGGAGTCCTCGCCCAACTGCCTGAGGTCTTTGACCAAGAGGCCTTCAATCTCCAGAGATGGAGCGAGCTGGAGGGCGATCCCTTTCTCGCCTCGCTCGACCATCGGATCGAGACCGACCAGTTCGGACGAATCATCATGATGCCGCCTCCCGGATTCCAGCACTCGCAGCTTCAGGCAAAATTGATGGCGGGTCTTCTCGCATCGACGGAGGGGAAGGGCCAGGTGCTCGTCGAATGCCCCGTCTCCACCTCGGGCGGCGTCAAGGGCGTCGATGTGGTGTGGGTCTCCGACCGGCGTGTCGCCGACGGGCTGCGGCACAACGTGCTCACCATCGCGCCCGAGATCTGCGTCGAGGTGCTGTCGCCCGGCAACACCCGCGCCGAGATCGAGGAGAAAAAACGGCTCTATTTCGAGGCCGGCGCCGAGGAGGTCTGGATCGCCTCCCCGGCGGGCGAGGTCGCCTTTTTCCAAGCCGACGGGGAACGCGACGGCTCCGAGCTGTGCCCGGAGTTTCCGGCGAAGATCGATGTTTGAGCGGGCGCCGACGCTTGAGCGGGCGCCGACGCGAGGACTCAGCTCCGGCGTCGAATGACCACGCGGGCGACCGGGGAACGCAGCCTCTGGGCATCCACCGCCTGCACCCGGACCACGTTTCGTCCATTGCGGAGCGCGAGGCGGCGGAGGATCCAGCGGGTGCCGGGGCGGTTGACGACGGCGAGGCGGCGCGGGTTGGCGGGCGAACGGACTTCGACCCGGGGGCGCGAGTCCGCCCTCACCGCTCCGCGCAGCACGACATGGCTTCGTCTCGTCACGATCTGCCGTCGCCCGGCGATGGCGACGGTGGGGCGGCGTCTCGGCGCTACGGCGACGGGAGGGCGGAAGTGGAAGAGGACGAGAGCGAATTCGTTTTCTCCGTAGACGACCTCGACAATCAGGGAGTCGTCTCCGGCGAGCATCGCCGAATGAGTTCCGCGAATCCCGACGCTTGTTTCGCCGTCGCCGATTCCGGGGATCCCGGCGCCATGGCTCAGAATCGTGGTGGACGTGCCGTTGCTCCGCCTCAGGATCAGGTCGCCCGGATCGCCCTCGATCGTCTCCGATCGAAGCAGCACGCTGCCCTGCGCGTTGGCCGAAACGGGCAGGGCGAGGAAACCGGGTTCCGAAAAGAGGACCGAGAGTTCCTTGAGACCGCCTTCGCCTTCGGCACGGCCGAGGTAGGTCGGGACGGCGACGAACTCGTCTTCGTCATCGACGAGGACGGGAGCGAGGGCGAGGCTCTGGGGCGATTTGCTGGCCAAAGCGAAGATTTGGTCGACGAAATAGCTGTCCTCGCCGAGGTCGAGCTTCGATCCGAGCTCGAGCCGGATGGTCTTGTCGCCCTGCCCCTCTTGCGTGAATAGGCCGCTGACGCCGTCTTGCTCGATTTTCACATAGGCGAAATAGGCGCCTTCACCGAGATCGAAGGGGATGGTGTCGCCGTCGATCTCGCCGAGGATGACCGGTTCGAGACCGGCGCTCCGGTCGATCCAGACGCCGGGGCGTCCCCCTAGTTCCGAGGCGGGGTCTCTGGCGTTGCCCGAGAAGGCGACGATGCCGTCGTCGCTGATCCAGACTCGGTCGAAGGCGGAAAAAGAGAGGCCGGGCTCGCCTCCCGGGGCGGCCTCGCCATCGGCGGCAATGCGTCGGCCGACGCCGTTTTCGAGGACGCCGACCACGCTCTTGCCGTTGTTGTTCACTCCGTAGAGGGCGAGGTCCCCATTGGCGTTTGCGGCGAGCGAAGGAAAGTAGCCGGCCCAGGTTTCGTCGGGGTCGTCGGCGATCGGGGCGCCCTCGGCGAGGATTTCGACGAAACCGCCCGCTTCGATCCGCCAAATGCCGGCGCCGCCTCCGATGACCGTGCCGGAAAAGTAGACCGTGCCATCCGAGGCGATGGCGTGGCCGCCGAGTTCCCCCAGTTGGCGGGTCTCTCCTTGGTAGGGTAGGGCCTGCCCGGACCCGACGAGGACGACGGCTGTCGGGGGCGTGGCCTGCGCGGGGGATGCGGCGAAGGCGATCCCGGCCACGAAGGCGGCGAGGACTCGAGCGGGGAATGCGGCACGGGTTGCGGTCTTCATGGCGGCGATCGGATTTTGGGAACCCCGGACAAGGTGTCCGGGCGGAGGGATGATTTGCTGGAAAATCGCGCGGTAGCCGCTTTCGCAACCGGCCCGTCGGGGGGCTTGGGTGCGGAGGCGGTTCGGGAGAGGTCGGGGCGTGCGGAACCCTTCGGAAGGAGTTTGCTCTGGATCTGGCCGCTAGGTCAATGTATTTCTG
>SLGN01000542.1 GCA_007123695.1 Verrucomicrobiales bacterium | reverse complement strand
TCGGACGCCACGCGCCGGGGCAAGCCCACGTTTCCACTTTCTGAAACGCCCCGGTCCCAACCGGCACAACTGGAAACTCATTGGTAAAAACGCCGACCAATTCCCAAGCAACAACCCGTCCCCATCGAATCAAATTTCTTTCATCGCAAATAATAAGGCTGGTTATTAGCACAAATTATTTGCACAGAATTGGAATGGTAAAATAGACAACCAACCCGAACGAAACAGCTCGGTTCCATCGGTTCCGGTTCCATTGCAGATATAATAATTAGGCTGGTTAATTGCAATTGTCAATTGGCTCAGGAACCTCGCGCCTTGCGGGGCGACCGAGCCCGGCCTAAACTGAGCCATGGCAGCCATGATCGGTATCGGACCCGCCCTCGCGACGCTCTCCTCGATCCTTGAACGGGAGCGGAGCCGAGGCGCCGAGTCGGTGTCCATCGCCGAAGATTCGGTCGCACAACTCGCCCGACTCCCCTCCAGCCTCGCCGAACTCCGCTCCTGGGCCAACGCCCGCAAGACGGCGCCGCCCCCCGCCGGGGAAACTCCTCCGGCAACGCCCGGGCCCACACCGGCACCTGCATCGGCGGAAAGCAAACCGCAGACCGCACCGCAGACCGCACCGCAGACCGCACCGCAGACCGCACCGCAGACCGCACCGCAGACCGCGTCGGTGCGCGCGGAGAAGAGCATGCCGCACGCTCCGACCCCTACCAGGATGGCAGTCGCCGGAGCCGCCCCGGAACGGGACGAAGCCTGGCGTCGCGCGCGGCTCAACGACATCTTCAAAAGGCTCAAGCAGTCCGCCGAACCCCGTGACCTCGGTTCCTTGTCCGAGACCCTCGTCTTCGCCTCGGGCAACCCCAGCGCTTCCATCGTCTTCGTCGGCGAAGCCCCTGGTGCCGAGGAAGAGAGAATGCGGAAGCCCTTCGTTGGTCCCGCCGGACAAAAGCTCGAGCAAATTCTCAAGGCGATGGCCCTGGAGCGCGCCGACGTCTACATCTCCAACGTCGTCAAATTCCGTCCCAAAATCGGCGACGGGCGTTTCCAAGGCGAGCGCAACCGCCCCCCGACGCACGAGGAAATGGCCACCTGCCTCCCCTTTCTGCGCGAGGAGATCGAAACTCTCCGTCCCCGCGTCGTCGTCGCCCTCGGACGCACCGCCGCCGAGGGTCTGCTCGAACGGGGCGGCGCCATCTCCGCCTTCCGCGGCGCCACCCACGACTTCGGTGGCGTCCCCGTGGTCGTGACCTACCACCCGAGCTATCTGTTGAGGCAGGAAAGCGCCTCCAAGGAGGAAGGGAAACGCGCCAAACGCCTCGTCTGGGAAGACATGCTCCGCGTCATGGAGCTCGCCGGACTCCCCATTTCGGACCGCCAGCGCCGCTTCTTCCAGTGAAAGCGAAGGAGGGTTTCAGACGCTCCCCCATGAACAAGGACGAAATCGAAACGGAATCGGCGAGCCCCCCCCGGTCGCCCGCGGAGGCGCCCGCCGCGACAGGCCCGCCCGCCCCGGGATCGAGGAAGGGTCTCGCTTGGATGCTGCTCTGGGTCGCCTTCACCATGTCGCTCGCGCTCCTCGCCGCCGGACTCGCCTTTCTGTACTTCGTCGACCGGTCCCTCGAAAAAGGCCGGAAATCCATCGACGGGGCCGTGGTTGCAGCAAAGGATGCCGTCAACGAGATCGCCTCGAAATTTCAGCCCGAAAGGGTCGTCGCGACCTTCCACGAATGGCGCGACCTCACCGTCACCGAAGGCAAGGGCAGCCGCCTCGAAATCGCCACCGCCGAGGCGAGCGAACGCTTCGTACGCAGCTCCGACTACCGCGTCTGGGGAAAGTCCCTGCCGCAGACCAAGAACGTATCCGAGATCGTCGTGCCCGCCACCTACCGCTTCCACATCGAACTCGACGGGGAATGGCAGATCGAGCACCGCGGCAACCGCCTCGTGGTGAAGGCTCCGCCGATCCGCCCGACCCTGCCGGTGGCCTTCGACACAGCCACTGTGGAAAAGAAGACCACGGCTGGCTGGGCGCGGTGGGACTCCGCCAAGGACCTCGAGGAACTGGAGCGCGGCATCACCAAGGGACTCGAACAGCGCGCCTCGAAACCCGAAACGATGGCACGGGCCGAGGATGCCGGACGCCTCGCCGTGGCCCGCTTCGTGCGCGACTGGCTCCTCTCGCACGAAGCCTGGGGACAAGGCGCCTTCGAGGAAATCGTCGTTGTCTTCGAGGGCTCCAAGGCGAATCCCGAAGTTGTGCCGACGGCCCTCCGCCTCGAGCCGAGCCCCGTCTTCGCCCCGTGAAACCAGACCCTGCGACCGACATTCCGATCCCTCCCTTCGCGCCCGCGCCTCGGAGAACCGACCTTAACGATCCGGGGAATCAATCCGGTCTCCCGCCGGAAGCCCCGACCTCGTCCCGTCGGAGATCCCTCAGCGAGCGCAGTCCGCCGAAATCCGCCCCCCGCATTCGCCGCGCCCCGGATTTGCGCTTCGGGCCCGTGCGTCCCTCCGATTTGAGCTTCGCAAAGACTCCGTTCACGAACGCCGCCGACCCGATCACCGCCCCGTCGCTGAAATAGCGCACCTTGCGCCGCAAGGCCTCCGGCAGCGGCACCGCTCCGCCCGCCTCCGCCACCCGGTCGCACTCCTCCGACGCGATCCCCGCACGCCCGCCTTCGCCCTTAACCCCGTCGGGCTTCTGCTCGCGCCCGTCCGCGTAGAGCAGCAAACGGTAGCGCCCCTGCACTTCCACCCAGTCCGGCAGATTCCCCTTCTCCTCTCCGTTGGGCGTTGCCGGATTCTCCAGCCCCTCCTGCGTGATCGACGCCAGCCCCGCCCGTGCCTTCTCCGCACCCTTGCCCGCGCCGCAGGCTTCCCCGTAGCCGCTCCAGCGGTAGTCCTCCGGACGCTCCACCAAACCCGCCCGCACCGGATTCAGATCGATGTAGGCCGCCACCGTCCGCAGCGTTTCCTCCCCGCCCTCCAGCAGCACGCTTTTGAAACGAGACTCCCACAGCGTCCCCACCCGACCGTTGCGTCGGTTGTAGAAGATCGAGACCCTCTGCTTCAGCTCCTTCAGGAACACCGAAAGATCGAAGCGGCGCCGCTCGTATCGCTCCAGGATGCGCCGTTCCCAGCCCAGATTTCCCGACTTCCGCGCCGCTTCCAGCTCCCTCGCCACCTGCTCGACCACCACATCGTCGTAGAGCAAAGGCAGCAGTTCCAGCAGGGTCTCCGCGTCCAGCTGCGGCATCGTTTCCTTGTCCGGCACCTCCAGCAGCAAATGGAAGTGGTTGCCCATCAGGCAATAGGTCACCACCCTCACACCCAGAAACCGCTCCAACTTTCGCAGGATCGACCGGAAGACCTC
>SLGN01000665.1 GCA_007123695.1 Verrucomicrobiales bacterium | reverse complement strand
TTCAGCGCGTTGCGGTAGCCGGGGGCTTCGCTGGGGCAGCTTCCCGGATCTGGCCTCAGTAGTTGCCGTCGCGGACCTCGAAGTGCGTCGGCTTGCCGAGCAGCGGGCGTCCGTGCCCGACCCATTCGGCGACCCAGTCGACGAGACGGTCTTCGGGGACGGCGGGCGGGCCGAAGAGGCGGTGCGCCTTGGAGGCGTCGTTGAGCCAGGCGGTGGGAGCCTCGGTGCCGGAAAAGGTCACGACGAGGTTCAGGTGGCGGCCGATGGATTCGGCGGTCTCCCGCACCGAGAGGGTCTTCGGGCCGGTGACGTTGAGGATGCAGGCCCGGGGGTGGGGGGCGGCTTGCCCGAGGGCGCGCACGATGTGCGCGACGGCGTCGCCCTGCCAGATGCAGTTGAACCAGCCCATCGTCACGTCGATGGCTTCGCCCGCGAGAATCTTCGTCGCGAGATCGACGAGCACGCCGTAGCGCAGATCGACGGAGTAGTTCAACCGGATCAGGGCAAGTGGAGTGCGGTGCCGTTCGCTCGCCTCGAGGAAGGCCTGTTCCCGCTCGAGGCAGGAAACGGCGTAGGCGCCCACGGGGCCGGTGGGGTCGGTCTCGCGGGCTCCGCCGCTGGAGGGACGCACGAAGGGGTAGACGCAGCCGGTGGAAAGGGCGACGATGGGACTGTCGCGGTAGCGGTCCGCCACCAGGGCGGGCATCTCCACGTTGAACCGGTGCAGATCTTCGGGCGAATCCGCGGTGCCGAACTTCTTTCCGGCAAGGTAGAAGACGGCGCCCGCCGGGGGGAGCGCGGCGACGGCGTCGGGCCGGGTCAGGTCGGCGGAGACTGCCTCGATGCCCGCCGCCTCGAAGCCGGCGCGGACTTCCGAGTCGCCGAAGCGCGAGACCGCGATGACTCTCCGCGGCGATCCGAGCATGTCGAGGCCCCGCCGCAGCATCGAGGCGAGGTGGAATCCCATCTTTCCTCCGGCTCCGGCGACGACGATGTCGCCTTCGCTGCGGTCCAGGGTCTCGACGACTCCGCGGTTTGGCTCGCCGGCGAGCCGGTCGAGTTCGGCGACGGTCTGGGGGCATACGATGGGCGGTTTCATGGCGCGGCAGGGAGGAACTGGACGGCGTCGGCGACAACGAAGCCGTCGGCGCTCTCGTTGCTGAGAACGACCTCGGCGGAGCCCTGGGCGAAGCGGAACACGCCGAGGGGGACGAAGCCGTTTTCGTCGCCCCGCTTGCGGCGCTGGTCGAGGACGAAGCGCCGCTCTCCGTCGGCGGCGCCGATCACGACGGTGGCGTTGCTGGCCCGGTTGGGATGGGCGGGAAAGGCGAGTCTCACTTCGTAGTCGCCGGTTTCCGGGATCTCGGCGGCGAAGACGAGGCGTTTGACTTCGGGGACGATCGACGTTCCATGGGCGTCGTGGCTGTATCCGTCTTCGATGAAGCGGGCTGCCGAGGTCGAGGAGACCCATTCGCCCTCGGCGCGGGCCTCCTTGTCGTCGATGACGATGCCGGGCAGGGAGGCTGAGGTGATGAGCTCGCGCGGCACCGCGTCGGCGGGTAGGTCGAGAACCTGTCCGTCGGCGAGGAGCCGATCGCGCAGGTCTGCGTAGGGGAGCTCCTGCACCGCCAGATCCCGCGCCAGCGCCATCGCCGCCGCAGTGGCGGCGGACTGGCCGAGGATCATGAAGACCGGCTCCATGCGGATCGAGCCGAAGGCGATGTGCGAGCTGGAGAGGCAGACGGGCACGAGAAGGTTGGCGACTTCGCCGCGCCGGGGCACGATGGATCGGTAGGAGACGGCGTAGGGGCCGCCGGGCGAGACCTGCACGTCGCCCTCGTTCTGGACGGTGCCCTCGGGGGTGACGTAGCGCTGGACGTTGTGCGAGTCCATGTTGTAGCTCCCGAGCCCGACGGGGTCCTCGGCGACGCGAACGCGCCGGCAGTCGAGTTCGGTCATGACGTAGTCGGAGACCATGCGGCGGGCTTCGCGAACATAGATCTGGCGTGGCCAGTGGCCGTTGTCGACGAATTCGTCGGCGGCGAGCCCCCACGCCTCCATGGCTTCGCGGATCTCGACGGGCGTCCGGGGGTGGTTGGCGAGGGTCCACATCAGGCCTTTCTGGTAGCTCTCGTGCTCGGCGACGATGCGGGCGCGCTCGTCGTAGCCGGCCTCGGCGTAGGCGTAGTTCATGCCGATGTTGTCGGTGGAGAAGGCGCCGTAGTTGTTGGTGTCGGTCTTGCGGTTGGGCATCGCGGCGGGGCTCCACGGCATCCGCATATCGCCGGCCTCGAAGTTGCGGAAGAGCAGCTCGTATTGGCTCTCGTCGTAGTCGTCGGGTTTGGGGAAGGGGACCCGGTTGCGTGCGTCGTCGCTCATGCACATGCGGAAGTTGAAGGCCTGGATGCGCCGGTCGCCCTCGCCGTCTTCGCCGGGAGGATCGGCCGAGACGCGGGCGACGAGTCCGCTGGCGGGATCGCCCGGCACGACGTAGGGATCGACCGGACGCACGAAGAGATGGCTCTTCATCCGGGTCTTCTGAACTCCGTTGAGGCTCTCGCCGTAGACGGAGTTCGCCTCGCGTCCGATGTGGTAGGAAACGCCCGCCGCCGCGAGCAGATCGCCCTCGTAGGTGGCGTCGAGGAACATTCCGCCTTCGAAGCGGCGTCCCGACTCCATCGTGACCGAGCGGATGCGCCCTTCGGAGATCCGCACGCCGGAGCGGCGGTCGAGCCGCTCTCCGTAGTGGATCGCAGCGCCGCTCTCCACCGCCATTTCGTCCATGATCCGCTGCGCCACCTTCGGCTCGAAGACCCACATGGTGTCCGCCCTCGCGTCGAATAGCGGCCGTCCGGTCTTCTCCGAAGGCTCGTCCGGCGCCTGCAGGTTCCAGGCGGATTCTTCGCGGTAGTGGTCGCGGATGCGGCGGTAGAAGTCGCGGCTGATCCCGCCGATGGCTTCCTTGCGTCCCGTGTCGGTGGCGCCGAGGCCGTTGGTGGTAAGCCCGCCGAGATGGTTGCCCGGTTCGATCACGACGACGCTGCAACCCATGCGGGCGGCTTGCAGGGCGGCGGCGACTCCGGCGCTGGTGCCCCCGTAGATGACGATGTCGGCGCTGTGGACTTCGTCGGCGGAGAGCTGCGTCGTGTGCGGAAGAATCCAGGCGAGCAGGAGGGCGGGGAAGAGGGATCGGCGCATGGAATCCGAGTTTGGACCCCGAACCCCGCTCTGCCTAGAAAATTTTCCATCTCCTGTGCGGACTCTGTTCCATCGCGGGCAGGGTGTTGGGGCGGGTGCGAGATGTGGGAAAGTCCCCCAAAGCGGGCCTGCGGCAGCCGCGGAACCCTGCTTGGGATCGCAGCCCCAAGTTCGATCC
>SLGN01000725.1 GCA_007123695.1 Verrucomicrobiales bacterium | reverse complement strand
CGTGCCTTCCGCTCGAAGACCTTCGATTCGGCGAAGCGGGCCATCACCATTTTCGTCACCGTCCGCCTCATCGATCCCGGAGGCAACCCCATCAACCGCCCGCCCGAGGAGGAAGAGCCCGAATTCATCACCCGGCGCGAGCCCGTCTCGGCGCCCGCGTTCGCGCCCGGCCCGCCGCCGGTCTATCCGGCGAAGTAGGGTTCTTGGCGTCGTCTTCGCGCTAGCGGAATCGGTAGGCGTAGAGATCGGCGTCGCGCAGGACGAAGCGCAGACGCACCGTCCTTCCGGCCAGTCCGGAAAGTTCGGCGCCCTTGTCCCAGGCCACGCCGCGCTCGACCGAGTCCCCGAACATCGGCGGGCAATCCTCGAGCGAAAAGCCTGGCAAGGCCTTGCCCGCTTCGTCCTGGATTTCAACGCGGATGTCACCGGCGGCGGAGCTGGCAAAGTTCACGCCGAGTTCCTTCCCGGAGAAGACGAGCGGCTTGGTCAGCAGTTCGCCGCCCGAGAGAGGGGCCTTCGCCGAGACAAAGCCGTCGAGCCGCAGGCTGTAGCGGCGGAGCCGGCTGCCCCGGCCGGTCCAGTAGCTCTCGGTGGCGTAGAGGGAAAGTTCGTCGGGTCCGCCCTCGAGGCTGCTCCGAGTCTGGACAAGGCCCCAGGCGAGGTATTGGTGGCCATAGTGCCAGGTGCCCTCGCGCTCGGGGCCGGGACGCAGGAAAGCCTCGTTCCAGCGTTTGAATGCGACGCCGTCGCGGCTGGCCATGAGGAGCCCCTCGGTCAGGGCGGTGCCGTAGCGCTCGCTCGCGGCGGCTCGGGCCTCTCGGTCGGCCAGATCGGGGAGGGCACGCATCGAGTCGGACCAGCCTCGCTCGACGTAGCGGGTGGGGAAGCCCAGCAGCAGATGGGGCGCGCGGAAGTAGGGCGTCACCCCGTTGGTGTAGAGCTGTTCGTCGGGCGAATCGAGGTAGCGGAGGTCGCGGGCATCCTCCCATTGGACGAGATCCTTCGAAACCGCGGTGCGGATGGCGCGGTTGCCCGATGGCTTCCAGACATCCCCGTCGGTCCTGCCTCCGGAGAAGGTTCGCCAGTAGGCGCGGTAGGCTTGGATGTTGGGATCGTAGAAGGCGAGGTTCTGCGAGTCGAAGGCGCCTTCGGTGATGACCGGCCCGGGATGGGCGAGGCTCCAGCGCAGCCCGTCCGGCGATTGGAACAGGAGCAGCCCGTGAGGTTTCGCGGAGCGGATGATTGCCTTGTAGCGAGCCTCGGGCGGACAGTCCGGATGCTCGTCGAGGAATACGGCAGGGTGGCCGGGATCGGACTTGACCCCGTCGAAGGTCTCGGGGGCGAGCACGATGTTGTTGTCCTTCGAGCCTTGGAACTCGACGATGCCCAACTCCGGCTTGCGCCATACGAGACCGTCGTCGCTCTCGGCGTAGCAGCAGAAAAGCGGGTGTGTGCCGGTATCGACCTTGCCGTCCGTCACCTCAAGATGCCAGGCCTTGTAGTAGAGCCGGAATTTCCCGCCGTCCTCGAAGACGCTGTGGTAGCCGCTGCCGGTGCCCTCCCACGGCGCATCGTGCTCAAGGACGATTTCGCGCGGGATTGGTTCGTGCAGAACGAGCCGTGCCCCGCCGGAGAGGGACTCGATCAGGGCATCGTCAACGAACAGCTCGCGCCGATCACCAATCTCGACGGGGGCCGCAGCGAGGTGGGCGGCAAGGAACAAGGGTGACGCGACAAGGCGGGCGACGGGGGATGCGGTCATGGTCGGAATGGTTTTTGGAGACGAGAAACAACGGTTTGTTCCTCTTCGCGGCAAGGGTGGTCGCGCGGCAGTCGCGGGGCGGCACCGGAGCCGTCCGGAGATTCAGCTTGATATAAAATCCATAAATGTAATAATTAAACGATCTCTTGCCGCATGTCCCGCTCCGCCTCCGAGTCTAGCGATCCCGTCGCCTACCGCAACCGCTCTCTCCGGTTGGCGGTGGCGACGTCCTTGATTTCGAAGGTCGGAACCATCGTGCTGCGGCTTGTCTCGATCCCGGTGGCGGTGCATCTGCTGGGAATGGAGCTTTTCGGGGTCTACACTGCGATCACCATGGCGGTGGGCCTGATCGACACGCTCCACATCGGGATCGGGCCGGCCTTGATCAAGGGCTTGGCCAAGGCGGTGGCCAAGGGCGACCGGGAAGGGGAGAAGACCGTCTTCGCCACCAGCGTGCTGCTCAGCGTCGGTCTGACCCTGCAGGCAGGGGCCGCGGCGCTCGCCGTCCTCCTGCACGTGCCCATTCCGCGCCTCTTCGGATCCGAGTTCGCACCCGTGGCCGACGCGATGTTCGGGGCCGCCCTGCTCGGCCTCTTCATCATCCAGATCGAGATGCTGGCGGTGCCCTTCGAAATGGCGCGCGACGGCTACCAGGAGACGCGCCACACGAATGCCTGGGGCGCCGCAGGCAATCTGCTGGGGGCGGTCCTGCTGCTCTGCGGCATCTGGTTTTTTCCGACCATCGAGTTTCTCCTCGTGGCGGTGAACGGCTCCGTCGCGCTCGCCAAGCTTGGCAATGCGGTCCATCTGCTCGTGCAGCGCCCCTACTTGATGCCGCGGCTTTCGCTGTTCCAGGGCGGGATGGTTCCCGGTCTCGCCCGGGACGGCATCCGCTTCTCGGTGACCTACATTCTCGCTGCGGCGGTGGAATACAACGCCATGGCCTTTCTCCTCGGCCACCACGTCGGGCCGGGGGCGGTGGGCATCTGGAATGTGATGGTGACGGTGCATTTTTCCCTGACCGGTCTCGTCGCCATGGTCACGCGGCCCTACTGGCCCGCGCTGATGGACGCCTTCGAGCGCCGCGACGATGACTGGATCTCGCGCTCGTCGAACCGGCTCCGGCTCGGGGCGATGGGCTTCGCCGTCCTCGCCGGGGCCGGACTCGTCGCAGTCGGGACTTGGGCGCTGCCGCTCTGGGCGGGGGAGGAGTTCCGCACCGCCGCGCCCGAGCCGTTCCGCATCGACCGGATGGCGCTCTTCGCCTTTTCCCTCTACTTCTGCGCCCATGTGTGGCGCCATGTCCACCAGACGCTCGCTCTCGGCGTCGGCTGGATCGTGCCGGTGGCGCGGGCCGTCGTCGCGGAGGCGATTCTCCTGCTCGGAACAGCCGGGCTCGCCCTCCACCACGGGTGGGGTTTCGCCGCGATCTACTTCATCATGGCGACGGCCATCGCGCTCTGCTCGGGCTGGATCTTTCCGCTCTACTTCCGGCGCGGCTGTCTTCGTCCCGGAGTTGTCTCGCTGCACGACGAGGGTGGATGCGTGCCTCCAGAAAACCTCCCTTCGGACCCCGCTCCGCTCAGAGGAAGGGATCGAACTCAGGTGGCGGCGGGG
>SLGN01000460.1 GCA_007123695.1 Verrucomicrobiales bacterium | reverse complement strand
GCTTGTCGTAAGGGTCTCGGATGTTCCTCATGGCGCGAATTGACCTGCCGAAAATAGAGAATTTTTATTGACCTTCAAGCGCTCTTAGTTTTTGCGCCCACATCCGATTACAGCCTTCCTGGGCAGATCCTCAAGTCCGAAAAGCTGGAGCGCGTGCGGGTTCCCATCGAGCGGCGCGAGGCGATCCTCGACGAGTTCAAGCGCAGCGGCGTGAGCGGCGCGGTCTTCGCCGCCCGCCACGGCATCAACTACCAGACCTTCGCCGCATGGCGGCAGAAGCGCCGCAAGCGCAGCGATCACTGCTTTGCCATGCTCCGAACCTCGCCGAACCCGCCGAGATCAACAAGATGGCCTCAAAGGGAGGCTTACTCATCGTCGGTAGTGCCGCCTGGTGTGGACAGAGCGGAAAGGTGCTCGTTTCGTCCTGCGGGCGCTGAGGCATTCTACGGCGGATTCGGTCGGCTTCCTCGACGCGAATCACCGGCAGCGCGGCAAGCCCGTTTGGCTCGAGGCGGCGTGGAAGCGGGAGACGCTTGAGCGTGGTCTCTAAACCCACCAGCATCACGAAGTTCAGAAAAAGACGGATCACCACCCTTCAGAAAGGATCTCCCTCACGCTTACTTTGTTGAGAACATTGGCGCAGGTCTCCCAGTCGGCATCTTCGACCTTGCTGTATTTCACGTCGAAGGGGTTCCGGGTCGCGGCGGTGCGGTCGATCAGTTGCTTCGCGGCCGCCTCGTCGTGTTGGGCGATTTTCACCCAGACGTCCTCGAGGGTGTCGGGGATCTGGCCGAAGAGCTCGTGGATGGCTTCGAGGCGTTCGGCGAGGACTTGATGGACTCGGTCCTCGACCGAGTCGCGGTAGCGGAGGTTGGCGATCCAGACCTCGTCCCGGGCCTGGCCGATTCGCTGGATGCGGCCCTTGCGCTGCTCCAGCCGCGTCGGATTCCAGGGAAGGTCGATGTTGATCAGGGTGCCCAGCCTTTGCAGGTTGAGTCCCTCGGAGGCGGCGTCGGTCCCGAGGAGGAGGCGCAGGTCGCCTTCCCGGACCCGTTTCTTCAGGTCGTTGCGATCGCAGCGCTGGAAACGGCCGCCGCGCCAGAAGCCCGACCGGTTGCTGCCGGCGTAGAGGCCGATGTCGAAGTCGGAGAACTCGGGCCGCGTCGCCAGCTCGTCACCGACCCATCGCACCGTGTCGTAGTATTGGGAGAAGAGGATGCAGCCCAAGTCGATCCACCGGGCGCCGGCTTCGGGATGGCTTCCAAGGAGGTAGGAGATCAGGGCCTCCAGCTTGGGGTCCTTGTTCCCGCCCTGCTGGAGGAGTTCGAGACAGCGTCGCAGCGACGCGAGCTCGTCGGCGGTGAAGTTCTTGAAGTCGTTCGCCCCCTGCGGCGGGCGCCCGACTTGGGCGGGCTCCTCCTCCTCGGCGTCGTCCTCTTCCTCGTCGTCCGTGAGATTGGCGTCGTCGCCCAGCAGCTTTCGCAAAGTGCGCCGCCCCGCCTCCATGGAGCTGCCGAGTCGCCTCAGCAGCAGGGTCTTGAAGAAGCCGGCCCCCCGAACCCGCTGGCGCAACAGGTCCGAGAAGTGTTCGGCCTCCTCGTAGGCCTCGTGGAGATAGCCCCCCAGAACCAAGGCGCTCTCGGCATCCTCGCCAAATAGCTTCACGCTGACCCGGGGCAGGAAATAGCTACCCGTCGCCGGATTGACCGTGCTCTCGAGGTAGCCGCGCGTCCGCCGCACGATGCAACGGAGCAGGGGATTGAGGCGAGCTCCGTAGTCGGGCAGCAGCCCGTTCTTTAACTGGACCCGGCGGATCGCCGGAGACATTTCCCCCAGCGCCTCAGGCTTTACCTGCCAGCACGAATCCTCGACCTGCAAGTGGTCGCGGAGACGGCGCAGGGCCGGATCCTCGTGGCGCGACGGGAGCGGATCGCGGACATACTCCCAGCCATCGCGATCATCTTCGGCGGGAACTTGGATCGAGCCCGTTGCAATGGCGAGGCAGCGGCTCGGGCGATACCAGGGGCTGCTCCGCGTCCAGCCGCCGAGGACCCCGTCGTTTCCGCGGGAAAGGACCTCCAGAAGGTCCCAGGACTCTACCGGATGGAGCTGCACCGGCGTCGCGGTCGCGAGGAGCATGCTCTTCGTCCGGGAACCAATCTCCCGGAGGAAGGCCATGAGATTGTTGGGCTCCGCCGCTTCGTCGATCTCGTCAGGACCGGCATCGACCTTGGGCACCTTGCGGCGGCGTGCGCGGTGCGTTTCGTCGACGATCACGCAGGTGTAGCGGAGGCTAAGCAGTTGGCGGACGGCTTCGGCGAGCCCCCGCACCACGAGGCCCTGCGAGACGAGCCCGATCCGTCGGGGACACCGGGCCAGCGACCTGACCCCGTCGGAGGGATGTTCGACCTCGTTCTCGTCGATCCACGCCTTCCCGTTCCACCGGGCCGAGGGCAGGGAGAGCAGCTCCGTCAGCTCGTCCTGCCATTGCTGAAGGAGCGGCTTGGGGGCCAGCACGAGGATGGGACCGCCCTCCGGATCGTCCAGCGCCATCAGCATCGCGGCCATGGCGAGCTGCACCGTTTTTCCAAGTCCGACCTGGTCGGCGAGGACGAGGCGGGCGCCCCCGAGGCGGTGCCGTTCTAGGGCGAGTCGGGCGAAATACTTCTGATGGGGCCAGAGTCCCTGCTCCCGGCGATAGACCGGAGTCTCGACTGCGGCACTGGCAGCGGCAGCCGTGGGATCGGCGGTGGCCTTCCATTCCTCGGGCTCGATGACCTGTCGCTGGATGATCCGCTGGACGTCCTGCTGGATGAAGGGGCAGACGGCCAGGTCGATGGCGCGGGCGTCGTTCCAGAGGGCGTCGAATTCCTCCTGCACCCAGGCGACCGTTGCCGGATCGTCGTCCTCCCACAGCAGTTCGTAGTTCAGCTTCCACGCCGACGAGCTCTCGTTGACGCTGCCGAGGAAGGCGGTGGCGCTGCCGTCCGCACGGCGCACCACGCCCGCCTTCCCGTGGATCAGTCCGAAAGCGGCGTCCGGCAGCACCCGGACCTCCAGCTTCCCGCTGGTGAGCGCCTCGTAGAGCGCCCGGTAGCGCGGGATCGCTGAGGGCGGAGCCTCCTCGGGCCGGCCGGCGCACCAGCTCTGGCGCAGGCTTGCCTGCGCGGCGGCGGCGGTTTCCAGATCCTTGGGGTCGAGATCCGAATTGCAGACGACGCGGACCTTGCCCGACACGCCCATGACCGACTCGCCCGCGACCTCGAAGAGGCTGGAGCGGAAGTAGCCCGCGATCCGGTCGTAGGATGCGGCCCCGGCGAGCCGCTCGTTGAGGACGGCGCGGTCGAGGCGGTTGCGGCGGCTGGAGTGGCGTTGGAGCAT
>SLGN01000617.1 GCA_007123695.1 Verrucomicrobiales bacterium | reverse complement strand
GTCCACGCCTCGCGTCCGCGCAATCCGAACATCACCAACGTCTTCTACCGGCGGGGCCTGATCGAAGGCTGAGGCCGAGGCACCAACCGCGTCATCGAAACTCTCGTCGCCGCCGACGAGCCGGAGCCCGTCTTCTCCGAGACAGGCGGTTGCACCGTGGTCACCTTCCAGTTTCCGAAACCAGACCTCCCTAAAACTGTATGGGGGAAGGTCGATGATGCATCCGCTCTTTCGGGTCTCCGGTTCCGGCTTCGAAGCGCTACAAAACGCGACCTTTTGCGGTATGCTGTGGTCCGATGCGTCCGCGAATGAATCCATACGCCCGCTCACTTGCGGTTCTTCTCTTCGCCGTGCTTGCCGGTCTTGCGCTCTTTGGCGGGATCGAGCCGGTCTGGGCGAAGTGGACGCTTGCCGCGCTCGCGCTCGCAGGAATACCGCTTTTGCTCGTGCGGGCACCGGATCGCGCCGCGGCGGCGGCTCCTGCCGGTGACGAGGCCCTCGTGGAAATGGCAAAGCGGGCAATCCGCAGCGAGGCGAAGCGGCTCGAAGAAAAGCGGAGGGATCTGGAGAAAATCCTGATGGCCTACGGCGAATGGATGGAGTTTCCCGATTTCGAGTTCCTGCAGTCAACTGACTGGAAAGACCAGGCCCATCTGGCGATGGACGCGCGGGTGGCCGAATTGATCGACCACGAATCCGATCTCGTGCTGCAGCGTTTTGCCGCCGGTGTCTACTGGACGGAGGGCAGGTTCGAGGCCCGGCAGATGCTGCTGGACCTGGCTTCCTTCACGGAGTCGATCGCCCGGATCTACCGGCCCGATTCCGAGCTGCCGCTGCTGGAGCTGAATCTCGAAAGCCTTCTCAAGGCGGTGAACCGCGCCTCGCTCCAGATCATCCTCCTGCTCGAGGAGATTCCGGTGATCGAGGTGAAGGAGATGAATTTGCGAAAGGCCTCGGAAAATCTGCGCACCGCGAGCAAGGTGTTCCGCAAATACGAGGAGCTGCAGCCCTATCTGGCCCCGATGCGCTATCTCTGGCACGGGGGCAAGATGCTGATCGCTTCGAATCCCTTGTTTGCGGCGGGTTGGATCGCCGGTTCGGAACTGCTCTGGCGCGGTGGCAGGCATTTGGGGAAGAAGGCCTTCAACGCCTACTTGCTCGGCCTCGTCCGCCAGACCCTGGGAATCGTGGCCTGGGAAACGGCGGGCATCTACGATCCCACGCACCGATACCGCAATCCGGACTGGGTCTTCGGCGTCGAACTGGCGCACCTGCTCTGCCAGTTCGACGAGACGCCCGAGATCCTGCGCGAGGCCTTCCGCGAACTGGGCCGACTCTCGCTTCGCAGCACCTACGACCGCCTTTTCCTCTACCGGTGCGTCGCACAGAACGCGAGCCCCAAGCCCAAGCATTTCGCCCAGGCCGAATTGCTGCCGGTCGCAACCCGGGAGGAGATCCGCAAGCGGCTGCTCGGCTTCTACGAGCGCCACGTGGGAGGCAGCGGGACGATGTCGGCGGAGACGGCGGAGAAATGGCGGGCGGGGGTTTCGGAACGGCTCGGGCTGTGAGCGCCCCCGCCCCACGCCCGCTGCCCGAGCCGGTTCTCAGAGCCCCGCTTTGACGATCTCGGCGAAGCTGGCCGGGTCGAGGCTGGCGCCGCCGACGAGGAAGCCGTCGATGTCGGGTTGGGCGATCAGTTCGCCGGCGTTGCCAGGCTTGACGCTGCCGCCGTATTGGATGCGCACGGCCGAGGCGACCTCGGCACCGAAGATGCGGGCTAGGACGCTGCGCACGAAGGCCTGCGTCTCCTGCGCCTGCTCGGGCGTGGCGGTGCGGCCGGTGCCAATGGCCCAGACCGGCTCGTAGGCGATGACGATGCCGGGCATCTGGACGCCGGAGACGCCAGCGAGACTGCCTTCGAGCTGTTGGGAAAGGACGGATTCGAGCTGCCCGCCGTCGCGCTCTTCGAGGGATTCGCCGATGCAGAGGATGGGGACGAAGCCTGCGGCGAGGGCAGCGTGGAGCTTCTTGTTGATAACGGCGTCGTCTTCGCCGTAGAGGGAGCGCCGCTCGCTGTGGCCGAGGATGACGTAGCCGCAGCCGACTTCCTTGAGCATGGCGGCGCTGGTTTCGCCGGTGAAGGCGCCGGAGGCCTCGTGCGACATGTTCTGGGCGGCCAGACCCACGGCGCCCTGTCCCGAGAGCCGCTCGGCGGCCTTGGCGAGGGAGACGAAGGGCGGAGCGAGGACGATCTCGACGGAGGTCGGTTCGGGGAAGCTCGCGAGGAAGGCGTCGAGGAAGCCCGCCGTCTCCGACGGGGCCATGTTCATCTTCCAGTTGGCGGCGATAATGTTCTTTCTGCTCATGTTCGGTGGTCGGGTGGCGGGTTACTTGTCGTCGAGGGCGGCGATTCCGGGCAGGACCTTGCCCTCGAGCAGCTCGAGGGAGGCGCCTCCGCCGGTGGACATGTGGTCCATCTTCTCGCCGAATCCGAATTGGTTCGCCGCCGTGACGGAGTCGCCGCCGCCGACGATCTTGACGGCCTTTTCGTTGCCGGCGATGGCGGCGCCAACGGCGCGGGTGCCGAGGTCGAAACCGCGTTTTTCGAAGACGCCCATGGGACCGTTCCACACGATGGTGCCGGCCTCGGCGATCTTGGCGGAGAACTGCTCGATGGCGCGGTCGCCGATGTCGATGCCTTCGCGGCCCTCGGGGATGGCTCCGCCCTCGCCCCAGGGGGCGGTGCATTCGGTGGGGGCGTCGTCGCGGAACTCGGCGGTGTGGCGAGTGTCTGCGGGAAGAAGAAACTCGATCCCGCTCTTCGCGGCCTTTTCGAGAATCTCGAGGGCCAAGTCGGTCTTGTCGGCTTCGGCGAGGCTGTTGCCGATTTCGTAACCTTGGGCGAGCCGGAAGGTGTTGGCCATGGCCCCGCCGATGATGAAGGCGTCGGCCTTGCCCATGAGCCGGTTGAGGACCTCGATCTTGTCGGAGACCTTGGCCCCGCCCATGATGACGACGAAGGGCCGCCCCGGACTTTCGAGCTTGTCGACGAGGTATTCGAGTTCCTTCTCGACGAGGAAGCCCATGGCGCAGGGGTCGAGGAACTCGGTGACGCCGGCGGTGGAGGCGTGGGCGCGGTGGGCGGTGCCGAAAGCGTCGTTGACGTAGACCTCGCCAAGGGAAGCGAGCTGCTTGGAAAAGTCGGCGTCGTTGGCTTCCTCTCCGGCATGGAAGCGGACGTTTTCGAGGAGGAGGACCTCGCCGTCCTTCAGCGCGGCGACAGCCGACTCGGCCTTTTCCCCGACGCAGTCTTCGGCGAAATGGACGGGCGCGTCGATGAGTTCGCCGAGCCGGTCGGCGGCGGGCTTGAGGGAGTATTTCGCGTTCGGCGCGCCCTTCGGGCGGCCGAGGTGGGACATCAGGACGACCCTGGCCCCGGCCCTGACGAGGTGCTCGATGGAGGGCACGGCCGCGACGATGCGGGTGTCGTCGGTGATGAGCAGATCGTCGTCGAGCGGCACGTTGAAATCGACGCGCACGAGGACGCGCTTGCCGGCGGGCTGGAGGTCGCGGATGGAGAGCTTGGCCATTGGGAAAAATGCAGGGTGGAGGGTGGGAGGCGGCACCGTCGGAGCCGTTCGGGGTCGTTGGTTCTTGGTTCCTCGTTCTCGGTTCGGCCGGGTGCAGAGACTTGCGCCAACGGGTCCGGAGATCGAGGGGCGGTCGGGGCGGAGAAAAAAGCGCCCCGCCAACCGGGGCGGTCGGGGGGCGCTTTCTGAATCGGGGTCTGCCGGAGGGGGCGGCGGCGGGGATCAGAGCCCCTGGCCGACGAGTTCCATCGCGTCGACGGCACGCTTCGAGTAGCCCCACTCGTTGTCGTACCAGCCCACCACCTTGACGAAGGTGCCCTGGGCCATGGTGAGCTTCGAGTCGAGGATGCAGGAGTGCGGGTCGCCGACGATGTCCTTGAGGACGATAGGATCCTCGGTGTAGCAGAGGATGCCCTTGAGGGGGCCTTCGGCGGCGGCCTTGTAGGCGTCGTTGATCGCCTCGATGCTGGCCTCCTTCGTGAGGATGGCGCTGAAGTCGGTGACCGAACCGGTCGGCGTCGGCACGCGGAAGGCGCCGCCCTGGAGCTTGCCGTTGAGTTCGGGGATGACGAGGCCGATGGCCTTGGCCGCACCGGTGCTGGACGGCACGATGTTGTCGGCGGCGGTGCGGGCGCGGCGCAGGTCGCTGTGCGGCGCGTCGAGGAGGCGCTGGTCGCCGGTGTAGGAGTGGATCGTGCTCATGAAGCCCTTTTCGACGCCGAAGGTGTCGTGGAGAACCTTGACCATGGGCGCGAGGCAGTTCGTGGTGCAGGAGGCGTTGGAGACGATGTGGTGCTTCTCGCCGTCGTAGAGGTCGGAATTGATCCCGATGCAGAAGGTGATGTCCGGATCCTTCGCCGGGGCGGAGATGACGACCTTCTTCGCTCCGGCCTCGAGGTGCTTGCCGGCGCCGACGCGATCAACGAAGAAGCCGGTCGACTCGAGTACGACGGAGACGCCCTTGGCGCCCCAGTCGAGATTGGCGGGGTCACGCTCGGCGGTGGTGAGGATGCGGTGCCCGTTTACGGTGATGGACTCGTCGTCGTATTCGACGGTGCCGGGGAAGCGTCCGGCGGTGGAGTCGTATTTGAGCAGGTGGGCGAGAGTCTTGTTGTCGGTGAGGTCGTTGATCGCGACGATCTGCTTGATTTGATCGTCGTTCATGGCGCGGAGGACCATGCGCCCGATGCGTCCGAAGCCGTTGATTCCGTAGGAGGCCATATGCTAGGAGGGTGCGTGTTTTTCTGGGAGAGGGTGGCGCGCCGATTGGAGCGCGCCGGCCGGTTCCCGGCTGCCGGGACCGAACGGCGCTACCGTAAGGTCCTTTCCCCCCGCGTCAAAGAAAAAGCCCGTGACATCGTCTCCAGCGCAGCGGGCTCGGGCGGATCTCAGGGCTCGGGCCAGTCGAGATGACGGTGGAGAAAGCGGAAGCTTCCCTCCCCGCGGATGACATGGCCCTCGTCGAAGAACTCGCTCTCGGTGCGCCCGGGAATGCCGAGGTCGGCGTAGTGGCGGCGCACGGCGGCGTATTCGTACGCAACCCACTCGTCGGAGGCGACGAGGTCGCGATGCCCCCGCTCGACCATGAAAGGCCGGGGCGAGACGAGCGCGGCCATCTCGGCGTAGTCGAAGGTGTTTCCCTGGTCGAATTCCATGATTTCGTATTCGCTGGTGTAGAGGTAGCTGGAAAAGCGCTGGCTTCCCGCGCCGACGCGCGTGGTGGCTCGCGGTTCGGTGATCTTCCTCACCCACTGGTTGAAGTCGCCGGAGCAGATCGAAAGGGCGTAGCCGGGCAGAACCGAGGGCACCCGCATGGCCGTCTTGCCTCCGTAGGATAGGCCGTAGAAACCGATCCGGGCGGGGTCGACGAAGTCCTGCGCACCGAGCCATTCGAGGACGCGCCTGTGCTGCGCGACGATGACGGAAAAGATCGAAGCCCCCAGGGGATTGGCCCGCCGTTGGATCTGGCGAAAGCGGATCGCTCCGCCAAGCGCGTTGGGGTTGTAGGGAGCGTAGACGACGAAGCCCCGCGCGGCGAGGCGGGCGCCGAAGGCGCGGTAGGCATTGCTGGCGGGATCGATGGCGCTGCGCGGCGATCCGCCGAGCCCGTGCTGGACGACGACGGCGGGACGGCGCTCGCCGGGGGACAGGCCCTCGGGGAGGATCAGGTAGCCCCACGACTGGACCTCGGGCCAGACGTCGAGGACGACGAGGTAGGCGGTCCATCCTTCGCCGCGCTCGAGGAGCCGGATGCGGGCGTTCGGCGGGAGCGAGGGTTCGGGAAGCTTTCCCAGAAGCTCCCGG
Source organism: Verrucomicrobiales bacterium (assembly GCA_007123695.1). Taxonomy (GTDB): domain Bacteria; phylum Verrucomicrobiota; class Verrucomicrobiia; order Verrucomicrobiales; family DEV007; genus Arctic95D-9. The sequence continues at coordinate 6,551 of SLGN01000617.1, read as the reverse complement.
TGGAATCGCTCGCGGTGCGGAACGACGGCCGCTTCCCACACCTCCGCGGGCGGCTCGTCGGTCCGCGCCGAGAGAGCCTCGCGCATCGGCGCCCAGAAGGACGCGTCGCGCTCGAAAGCGGAGAGTCCGACGAGGCGGCGCACGAAGGTCTCGATTTCGCCGATTTGGCGGGCTTGGCGCGCCTGCGCCGCGTCGGGATCGAAGCGGTCGGCGGGGAGGCGACCGCGTCCCGCCGCCGGGTCCGCGCCGAGGGCGAGCCCGAGGGCGGAGGCGAATTCTGCCAGCGCGGCACCGGACGGCCCTGTTGCGGCGGATTCGTCCACGGCGGGCTCGATCCAGCGCAGGGCGGCGCCGATCTCGGGTCCGACGAGTTTCCGGGCCCGCTCCAGCTCCGCGAGGACTTCCCCGGAAGACGGGCGCGGCACCGAGCCGGGAGCGGCACCCCCGACTTGGCCCTCGGCGGGCTCGGGCGGCCCCTCCACCGCCGGGGGCGCGGCGGGATCGACGACGAGGATGCGGGGCGCGACCAGGCTGGCAATTTCGGCATCGCCAAAATCGACGAGGAGCCGCCAGATGTTGCGGTAGATCGGCTCGGCGTGAAGATCCTCGCGCGGACCGAAGTGCCCGCTCACGAGCGCGGCGTCGATGCGCGAGTCGAGGGCGGCGGCGTGCAGCGCTAGCAGGCCGCCCTCGCCGTAGCCCACGACTCCGACGGGCGAGTCACCCTCTTCCGCACCGGATTCGGCGACGAACCAGTCCACAGCGGCGAAGACCTTCTGCAGCTCGATGCCGACGAGATGCCGACCCAGTTGGTAGGTCTGGCGGTGGAGCCATTCCCGGTGCGGCTGGTTGGTGCGGCGCCCGACGAGTTCGTTGCCCGAGAAGGTCGTGTCCCGGCTCACCAGCGTCGGCAGGAGGACCAGCGCCCCGCCTTCCGCGAGATCGAGCGCCCAGGCAGGTCCGGTCGCCCCGGCGGCGGGAGCGAGTCCGGCGGCCGTCTCGGGAAATTCGTCGGCATCGACGAGCCCGACGACGCGGGCACGGACCCGCCCTTTCGGCGCGAGGAGCAAGCCCTCGGCATGGATGCCCGCGAGCGCCTCCCACCGCACCGCATGGATCGCCACCGCATCGGTCTCGGCCAAGAGGGAGCCGCGCGAAGTGGTGGTCGGCAACTGCATCTCCACGGTGCCGGGCCGGGAATCCGTCGGCACGCCGAGCAGGGCGGCGAGTTCGTCCCGCTTTTCCTGCACCGACTCCGCGTATGCCTCGGGCGAGGAAAGATCGCGGATCCAGCGCGATTCGCGTGCCGCCCGTAGCTCGCTGGTGCGCGCCTCGAAGTAGCGGTGGATCCCTTCGAGATTGGCGACGGCGAGCGCTTCGGGGTCCATCTCGCCCTCCCACCGAGGAAGGCGCTCGAGTGCCGCGTGGACGGGGCCCTCGCTTCGCGCGGGCGGGGCCAGAAGCAGGACGGGCAGCAGGAAAGACGCGGAAACAAGGCCCGGTCCTGTTCTTCGGCGGAGAGATTCCTTCATTCCCTTTCAGAATGCGACCGGGGGACCGGTCCCGTCAACGACGCGAAGCGGTTTCCGCATCGACGCGGCACGTCCCCGGTGCCCGGCGGATTCGTAGGCATGGGCATGGAAGAAACGCCGAAAACCCCTTGGGAAGAAGCCTTCGCAGGATCGCTCGCCGCCGACGCCCTCGCCATGCCGGTGCACTGGTACTACGACCGCGAGGCCTTGCGCCGCGACTACGGGACCTTGGACCGCTTCCTCGCGCCGAGGAATCCCCACCCCGACAGCATCCTCTGGCGCTCCCACTACGAAGCGCCCGATGCCAAAACCGACATCCTCCGCGAGCAGGCCCGCTACTGGGGCCAGCGCGGCATCCACTACCACCAGTTCCTCGCCGCCGGGGAAAACACCCTGAACTTCCGGCTCGCGGCGGAACTCTTCGCCTTTATCCGCGAACGCGGCGAATACGATCCCGAGGCCTGGCTGGAGCGCTACATCGCGCGCATGCTCGAGCCGGGCTGGCACCGCGACACCTACCTCGAGGAATGCCACCGCAGCTTCTTCGCCCGCTACGCCGCGGGGAAGCCGCCCTCGAAATGCGGCATCCGCGACGAGCACATCGGCGGCCTCGCCGGGGTCCCCGCGCTCGTCGCCGCCCTCGCGGGACGGCCCCTCGAGGAGCTTCGGGAGACGGCGAGGACCCACGTCGGACTCACCCACGACCACGACGGCGTGCTGCGGGCCGCCGATGTCCTCGTGCGGCTGCTTTGGGCCATCGCCGCCGAGGGGCTCGGTCCGCGCGACGCCATCCGGCGCGAGGCCGGCGACTGGATCTCCGGGAACAAGGCCGAGAGCTGGTCCCGCCTGCCCGACACCGAAGTCGTGGGGAAACGCTTCAGCCCGGCCTGCTACATCGCCGAGTCCATGCCCGCCTCGCTCTATTTGGTATGGAAATACAACGACGACTTCGCCGTCGGCATCTCCGCCAATGCCATGGTCGGCGGCGACAACTGCCACCGGGGAGCCGTCGTCGGGAGCCTGCTCGGAGCAGCCTGCGGAGTTCCCGAGCCGCTCCGTCCCGCCGCCGTCCCGCAGTCGGACCCGGATTAGCCCTCACCTCCACCTCTCGCCGCCGGACCGAACGGTTGAAGTGACCAGATAAAGTGACGGGTGACGGGTTGAAGTGACGGGAAGAAAATTAATTGCTGCACCGACCAGCACGAGGTATTCTCACCAAAAACTCCGCCATAGAGCATTGAAATCATGAGAGCTGCACGCCTTTTGGCCCCAGGAAGGGCCTTCTACCACATCGTCTCCCGCGTCGTTGATCGACGCATGGTCTTTCAAGCGAAGGACAAGGAAATCTTCCGCAGGATCCTCCGCAACCAGGAAGCCTTCTCGGGGGTGAGGGTGATCACTTACTGCCTCATGGACAACCACTTCCATCTGCTGCTGGAGGTGCCGGACCGGGAGACGCTGGCGCCGCTGGACGAGGCGGGGCTGTTGGAGGTGCTGCCGCTGCTCTACGACGAGGAAACCGTCGAGGGGGTGCGGCAGGAATTGGAGCGGGCGCGGCTCGCGGGCGACGAGCGCTGGCACAAGGAAATCCTCGACCGCTACGAGAAGCGGCGCGGCAGCCTCGCCCACTTCATGAAGGCGCTGAAGCTGCGGGTGAGCTTCTACATGAACAAGCGGCTCGGACGGGTCGGGACGCTGTGGGAGGAACGCTACAAGAGCGTGCTGATCGAGGACAGCGAGGCGGCGCTGCTGACGGTGGCGGCCTACATCGACCTGAATCCCATCCGCGCGGGCATGGTGGCGAAACCGGAGGACTACCGCTGGTGCGGCTACGGCGAAGCAGTCGGGGGCGGTCGTCGCGCCGCGCTGGCCCGCGAGGGGCTGGGTCGGGCGCTGGACGAGGCGCTGCGCGACGCGGGCTTTCGTCACGACTGGGAGCGGACTCTGGCTCGCTACCGGGTGCTGCTCTACGACGAGGGCCGGGCGGTCGCGGGCGACGCGCAGCGGGGCGAGCGGGGACGCATCGGGATGGCGGGCGAGGAGGTCGAGGCGGTGGTGAACTCGGGCGGGAAGATGAGCCTGGGCGAGGCGCTGCGGCATCGGGTTCGCTACTTCTGCGACGGGGCTGTGCTGGGGACCGCGGAGTTCGTCGATGGGGTCTTCGAGCGTGAGAAGGCGAAGGGGAGGCGCTTCGGCGGGAAGCGAAAGACGGGCGCTCGGAGAATGCGCGGGGCGGAATGGGGCGAGCTGCGGGTGCTGCGTGATTTGCAGAAGGATGTGATGGGGAAGTAGGGGGTGGATGATGCTCGGCGCCTCGAGGGCGGTGGCTGTGCCGCTGGAATGCCTTCCACCACGTCATGGACCGCGAAAACCGACGCGAAGACGTCTTCCTCGGCGAAGGGGAACGCTTCCGGTGGAGGAACGGGGAACCATTTCAAGTGAGGGGAGGAAATTTTAAGCTCTCGAAAACGGACGAACGAGTTCACCACGGGGTGCCAGTGGCTCCTTGCGCGGTGCTTGCCAGCTCGGCGAATCGCTTCTAGGATGGGCGGGCATGCGGCTGCCTTCGAAATCGGACCTCGTCAGGCTTTCCCGCGACCGCGGCGCGATTCTGAAGACGGCGCTCGCGGTCGTCGCTGTGGCGCATCTGCTCGGCTTGGCGGTGTCGCTGATGCCCAAGGGGAAGGGGGATCCGCATGGAGTGTTTTCCTTCGGTTTCGTCCCCCGGGACGTGCCCGGCCTGGTGGATTTCGTCCGGTTTGGCGGAGGCGGAGGCGGAGGCGGGTCCTGCGAGGAGCTTTCGCCCGAGCTGGCGCGCGATGCTCTCGCGGAGTTGGTCGAAACGGCACTGGAGGCTCTGCCGGGCGGGGACGAGGCCGAGGCGGTGCGGCTGTGGTGGCGGGCGATCGCGGCCGACGACGGATCCGGCGCCGATGCCGCCGCCCGGCTCGGGGCCCTGCCGGAGACGACGCGGCGGCGCGACGAGTTCCTCGCCGACTTGAGCTACCTCGCGGGAGATGCGGATTCGGCCCGGGATCTCTACGTGGCCGAGGCGCGACGTTTCCCCGCGGCCGTCTACGCGAGACGCAGCGCCCTGTTTCTGGCGCGCTACGAGGGCGACCGGGAGGGGCTCGCGTCGCTTCTCGAAGATCCCTCCTTCCGCTCCGCTCTCTCTCCGCTGGAGGACATCCACTACAGCGCCGCCGTTCCCGACCACGTCGGCCTCGCCTTCGCGACGGTCCGCTACCAGTTCGTCCTGCTCGCTTCGTCCTCGCTGCTGCCGGCGCTCTTCACCGCCGCGATCTGGTTTCTCATCCTGCTCTCGTTCCAAGGGCGGGCGAGGGCCTTTTTGCCGGCGGCGCTGGGCGCCTTTGCTCTCGGCATCGTCGCCGCCGCGCTCGCCTTCTACGCAGGGGCGGTGCAGGAGACCGTGCGCGGCTTCCGCGCGGGCGAGGGAGATCCGGAGTGGAAGCAGTTCCTCTACCTGCTGGCGGGCGTCTCCCTGCGCGAGGAGGTGGCCAAGCTGCTCTGCTTCCTGCCGTTGGCGCTGCTGCTGGCGCGGCGCGGGACACCGCTCGAGGCGCTGCTGCTGGCCGGCTTCGTCGGGCTGGGCTTCGCCTTCCAGGAAAATCTCGTCTACTTCCGCGGAGGAGGCGCCGGCAACCTGGCCTGGACGCGGCTGCTCACCGCGAATCCGCTCCACTTTTCCCTGACCGGAGTCGCGGGCCTGGCGCTGTGGAAAGTTCTCCACCGGCGGGGCCGGGGATGGGAGGATTTTTTGCTCGTCTTCCTCGTCGTGGTCTTCGCCCACACGGTCTACAACTCCGTGCTGACGATCCCCTCTCTGGAGGAGTATGCGCCGCTGCACCCGATCCTGGTCGCGGTGATCGCGTATCAGTATTTCGACCCGCTGCGGCAGCACATGGAGGTGGCCGGGCTGCACCGCCGCCTCTCGCCCTTCGGCATCTTCGTGGTCGGGTCAACCCTGCTGACCTGCACGGTCCTCGTCTCGGCCTCCTTCGTGCTTCCGTTCCGGTTCGCGGCCGGGGCCTTCGCCACCAGTCTCGGCGCGATGATTCCGCTCGCCTTCGCCTTCCTCAGTCGCTTCCGCGATCTCTAGGAACACGCGGGCGGGAGCGTCGGGGCGCTTTGCGGCGGGCGCGGCATCGGCATCGTCGTTTGACCGGGCCGGGGCGGCGAGGCAGCGTCCGCTCCGGTGCAGGGCGTAGCTCTCGAACGAGGTCTGGCGAATGAAGTCGTGGTGGGTGCCGCGGGCGAACTTGGCGAAGAGTCCGAGTTGGGTGCGGTGGCATCCGAGCGCCTCGAGGCGGGTGGCCTTGTGGCGGGAGGCGTCGAGGATGAAAAAGGCGGGATCGTCCCAGTTGACGAGTTCGGGCAGGGGATGGTCGGGGCGCCTCGCCGAGAAGCTCAGCCAGACGGGATCCCGCGCCGTCCCCTCCGCCTCCGCGAGCGCGGTCCGGACGGCGTCGTGGACGAGGACATGGGCCGGATGCCAGTATTCGCCTCCGCTGCCGTGCGAGACGACGAGGTCTGTCTCGCCGAGATGGGGGGAGAGCTGCGCGGCGAGATCGGCGACGGAGACATCGGGGGCGAAGACTTTGTAGCCGCTGCTCTCCGGATCGATGTGGCCGAGAAAGACGAGTTCGTCGATGCCGAGGACGTCGCAGGCCTCTTTCATTTCGCCCGCACGCACGGAACCGAGCTCGGATCGCGGGTGTCCGCCGCAGGGGCCGCCCTCGCCTTTGGTGAGACAGAGAATGCGCAGGTGGACGCCCTGCTGCTTGAGTTCGCAGAGGAGGCCGGAGCAGAAGACTTCGTCGTCGGGATGGGCCACGACGAGAACGGCCTTCTCCAATCCGCGGAAGCAGCCGAGCCCGGCCGCGGCCGCCGAGTCGTCGAAGCGCCGAAAGCGGCGCGCGAGCCCGAGGGTCCGCTTGCGGTAGAAGAGCGGGTCGGTGAGCCGTTGGAACAGTTTCGTAAGCAGACTCATGGCCTCAT
>SLGN01000088.1 GCA_007123695.1 Verrucomicrobiales bacterium | reverse complement strand
GGCGAAGGGGGCCGGCTCCGGTGCCCGGCGTTTTGTCGCGGTGGGCAATTTGCTCGGCTTCCAGCAGAAATCCTTCTTTCCGGAAACGCCGGGGAAGGGCTACGAGCTGACGACCCTGCTCAAGCCCCTGGCGGCGAACCGCGAGCACATGACCGTCTACCGGGGGCTCGACCACGGGGTCAAGGGCGGGCACTTCGCGGTGCATTCCTTTTTGTCTGGCGTGCTCCATTCCGAGGCGCAGAACCGTCCTGGCGGAAACGTCACCATTGACCAATACATCGCCGACGAGGTGGGCACGCAGACCCGTTTTCCCTCGCTGACGGTGGGATCCGAGGACGGCATCCACGGAGGTTGCCAGATCGCCTGGACCAAGTCGGGCGTACGGGTGCCTCCGATCACGGGTCCGGCGGAGCTTTTCGAGAAGCTCTTCGTGGAGGAATCCCCCGAGCGGCGGTCCAAGCTGTCCGGTGAAAACCGGCTCCACGGCTCCATTCTCGACAGCGTCTTGGAGGATGCCAACGACCTCGCCCGCAAGGTGAACCGGGAGGACCGCGACAAGCTCGACGAGTATTTCACCTCCGTCCGCGACGTGGAGCGCCGTCTCCAAATGCGGAAGCTCTGGGAGGACCAGCCCAAGCCCGAGGCACCCTTCGACAAGCCGGCCAACCGCAATACCGTCGAGGACCTGCCGATGCTCTACGAGCTGATCGCCCTGGCGCTGCAGACCGATTCGACCCGGGTTGCCACTCTCGAGATCGGGGGCTGCTACCTGCCCCAGCATCTCGGCATCGACAAGTCCTACCACGGTCTCTCCCACCACGGCAAGGACGAGGAGGCCATCGCCCATCTCATCACCCTCGAAACGCACCAGATCGAGCATTTCGGAAAATTCCTCACCCGCCTCGCCGGCATCCAGGACGGGGAACGGACCCTGCTTGAGTCGACCGCCGTTCTCTTCGGAAGCGGCATCGGGGACAGCAACTCGCACACGAACACCGACCTGCCCATCATTCTGGCGGGCGGCGGCTACCGGCACGGCGAATTCAAGCAGGTCGATGCCAAGTCGTCGAGGAAGGTGCCTCTCTGCAACCTCTACCTCGACATCGCCCAGAGGATGGGGTTGGAGACGGAGACCTTCGGGACGAGCACGGGCACCTTCGCCTGAGGTGGGGGCGGTTCGAACCGCGTTGTCCCACGTGGGGAACTTCGCCGCTTTTTAGTGGTGGAGCGGTGGAGCGGTGGAGCGGTGCGGGAGGTCCCGTTTTCGGGCATCACTCGGATGGCTTCAGCACCCAGCGGAGTTCGGTGGAGAGTCGCTCGGCGGTGTAGGGCTTGGGGAGAATGCCGGCGAAGCCGTGTTCGAGGGCGGCTTGGCGTGCGTTTTGCTCGAGGTAGCCGCTGCTGACGATGACTTTCGCTTCTCTGTGGATCTGCTTGATGGCGAGGGTGGCTTCGAGACCGGAAATGCCGCCGGGCAGGGCGAGGTCCATGACGACGGCGTCGTAGGGGCGGCCGGCGGCGGCGGAGCGCCGGTAGAGTTCCACGGCTTCCTCGCCGCTGGAGACTGCGTCGCTGGCGTAGCCAAGCTTCCTGATGATGGTCGAGGCCAGCATCTGCATGGGCAGCTCGTCGTCGACGACGAGGATGCGGTGCTGTGCGACGGGGGCGCGACCGGCGGCGTAGGGCGTGGCCGAGGGGGTGGCCAGGGTTTCGGAGTTCATGTCGGGGCGGTGGTAGGCGGGATCGAGAGTTCGGAGAATCGGAATTCAATAGGCGGTGTAGCTGACCTTCTGGATTTCGTCGAGGGTGGTGTTTCCGGCGAGGACGTGCACGAGACCTTCCTGGTAGAGGGTTTGGAAGCCGGTCTTGCGGGCGGCCTGGCGAAGCTCGATCTGGGTGGCCTGGCGCTCGATCAGGTCGGCGACCTCGGAATTGATTTCGGCCATCTCCATTAGGGCGACACGACCGCTGTAGCCGGTGCCGCCGCATTCGGCGCAACCCGCAGCGACGAAGATGGGGTGGCCGTCCTTTTCGATGGGGATGCCCTGCCGGGCGAAAAGCTCGCGGATCTGCGGGGTGGGGACGAAGGGGCGCTTGCAGTAGTTGCAGAGGCGGCGGACGAGTCGCTGGGCCTGCGACATGGCGAGGGAGTCGGCGACGAGGTGCGGCTCGACGCCCATGGAGAGGAGCCGGGAGATCGCTCGGAGGGAGTCGTTGGCGTGCAGGGTGGTGAGGACGAGGTGGCCGGTGAGCGAGGCGTTGATGGCCGAGGTGGCCGTTTCGGTGTCGCGGCACTCCCCGATGAGGATCACGTCGGGGTCGGACCGGAGCAGCGCGCGCAGGCCGTGGGCGAAGGTGAGGTCGTGGGCCGGATCGGTTTGGGTCTGGTTGATGCCCTCGATCTCGTATTCGATGGGATCCTCGATGGTGTGAATGTTGATCCCTTCGTCGTTGACCGAGTTGATCAGGGCGTAGAGCGTGGTCGTCTTGCCCGATCCGGTAGGTCCGGTGATGAGGACGAGCCCTTGGTCGCGCCCCATGACGCGCTTCACGATCAGGCTCTGGCGCTTCGAGAAGTTCAGTTCGGAGAGTTCCTTGAGCCCGTCCTGCTTGTCCAGAAAGCGCATGATGACTTTCTGCATTTCGTTGCGGCAGGGCACGGCGGCGACGCGGACATCGACGCGGCGGCGGCCGATGGACATGCCGAAGCGTCCGTCGAGGACCTCCTGCCGCGTCTGGTTCATGTTGGCGTAGTTCTTGAGGATGGCGACGAAGCGCGGCATCATCTCCTGGGGGGCGGTGTAGACGACGCGCAGCTTTCCGTCGATGCGCGCCCGGAAGCGCGCGACGTTGTAGTATCGCTCGAGGTGCAGGTCGGAGGCTCGGCTGGTGATGGCGGTGTAGAGAACCCACTGCACGAGTTCTTCGGGGCTGTGGTTGAGGTTCTGCGGATTGACCTCGGCGATGTCGTCGGGTTCGATGACGACGAGGCCCTCGGCTTCGGAAAGGCTGAGGGTGGACTTTTCAACTTCGATGCCGAGGGACTTGGCAACGCGTGCGCCGGCCTGGCTGATGAGCGAGCGAATCAGTTTTGCGTCGGCGAGGACGGGGACGAACTCGACGGGGTCGTTCCCCTGCGCGAGCCATTCGTCCTCGAAGGCGAAGTTGTCCTCGTCGGCGCTGAGGAGGTAGACGCGGCGCTCGCCGATGTAGGCGGGATGGACGTTGTATTTCTCCAAGAGGGGGGCGGGAAATCGTTCCTGCCGACCCGTTTCCTCGGGGTTGTAGCAGAGCCGCAGCGGGCCATCGACGAGGTATTGGAGAGCCACGCCGAGCGAAGGCATGATCCCGTTGTAGGCCTCGCGGTCGAGGTGCCCGGCCTTGTCGGCGGCCTC
>SLGN01000116.1 GCA_007123695.1 Verrucomicrobiales bacterium | reverse complement strand
GTCCGCTCCCGCGGGTGCAGCCGCTTCGACAGCTTGCGGGAAGCGGGATTGCTTCTCCGCAGAAGCCTTTGAGCGGAATGGACGTGCCGCGTTCAAGCCTGAGGGTGAAACCTGGTTCTACCGAACGAGCCCGTCTGGCAAGATCCGGCTTACGACCTTCGACGATCTGCTGGAGATGGTCAACGCCGGCAAGTTAAAGCCGAACGCGGTCATCTGCCAGGAGGGCGAACCTAGTTACCTCCGAGCGGTCGATCACCCTCGTTTCGCTCCCCCATTCGAGTGGCCCGCTGAATCAGAGGGGACCGCACGTCCCCTCGTTCCGGAACCCGCTGAAAAAACTCCCTCGCCGATTCCCGTTCCTCCCATTCCCGCAGCGCCTTCCGGGCAGTCGCCCTTCGGGGCTTGGGCGAGCTTGGCCTTCTTCCTATGGGGGTTCATTGGCACCGGATCGCGAAGCATCGGGGGGTGGGCTCCAAGTGGCTGGTTGATGATCGGGGGTTTCACATTCCTCGCCATTGTTTCCACAGTTTGCTTTCTCAAGATTTCAGCGAAATACCTACGAGCTTCCCGCGACGGTGGCAGGATCCCTCTCGGATACCCGATCCTGACTGATTCCCTTGTCCTACGGCACTGGCTTGGCTGGTTGTCGCTCGGCTTGATGGTCGTTTTTGTGGTCGCCCGCTGGGAAAGCAGTGGCGGTTTTTTCCGCTTCGTTTCCGTCGTCTTTGCCTTCATACTCCCTTTCACCCCTCTCTCGCGGGGGGCGCTCGGCTCCTACGCCTTCGGTGCCTTGACGGGGTGGGCGTCCGTGTTGGCGTTGGCCATTCCCGTCGGCCTTGTTTCGCTCTTTACGGTCTCAGACACGGTGCCGTCGGAAGCGCCGGCCCCAATCGCAGGAGAGTCGATTGTGGATCGCCCGGGGCCGGACCCGCTCCTGCCTCCGGAAGAGACGAGTCCGGAGGAGACGAGTCACGAGGAGTCGTTTCGCGCAGATGCTCTCACAGATCGATCGTCCGTAAGTTCTCAAGGGACGAGTCCGGAGTCCGATGAAGGAACCATTGGTCCCGGAGACGTTTCCGAAGGGAAACCGGACGCCAAAGATCCCAGAGATCTCGGCAAGCCGGATGCGACGCTCGGACGATCGGAAAGCCCTCCGGCGGTGCGGGAAGAAAATTCCAGTAGACCCTCGACCTCTGTCGTTTCGGCGAGGCGTTTGTTTGATCGTCGACTCTGGAGGGATCGCTATGGCCGGTCGTTCACGGGCCGTCTTCGTTTCGTTCTCGACTCCGAAGGAAGAGCGACTCCCACCCTCGGGATCGACGTTTCGAGAATCACAGCCGGGGGATGGATCGTCCATTTGGAAGGAACGGATGGAGAGGTGATCTCCGTTTCGGCGGAAAACTTGTCAGAGGAAGATCTCCTTTTTCTGACTCGCGGCGAATGAAGAGAGTCTGGAGCCCGATCGAAAACCTCGCCTCGAATGATTGAGGGCATCGAACCCGGAAGGCAACCCAGTGCCGCGCTTGACAGGGCGATAGCACCGGATACGCTGAGGTCTCCCGCGTCTTCCGCTCCGGGCTGACGCAGGAGGTTCCTGCGATGTCAACGAATTCACGCGCGATGCAAGTCTCCACCGGTCTCGCCGCCTCCCTTTACGCCCTCGCTTCGGTCGCGATGCTGGTCTGGGCGTGGGTCCATTTGGAGGCAGGGCACCGGGGAGCGCGGCGCGCGGAGCGGATTCAGCAGCTCGTGGTGGTGGCCCACTTTGTTCTCCTCGCCGGCTGGTTTCTCCGCCACCGGATCGGGCTTTCCGAACGGGAGGGCGACCCCTCCGCGATCGGCCTGGCCTTCGAAGCCGCCGGTGTGGTTTCCTCCTACGCCATCGCCACCTCGGCGATCCTTCTCAATCCCGGGGTCCGTTGGAACCGCTTCTTCGCCACCTACGGGGCCGTCGCGCTCCTCCATGGCGGCGCCTTCGGGGCGGTCGCACTCGGCTGGCCGGAAGCCCTCGGTCTCGTTCCAAGGCTCGAGGACGTGATCCACGACCGCGACCATTTTGGATTCCCCGATCCAGTGGACGCAATCCGGAGCCTGCCTGACGCAAGCGCCAACGCCACTTCGCCTACGCCCTAGACTCGATGAAGAAAAACAAGAACCATGCTCAGGCCCGTACCGGCCTTCTCGCTGCGGGGCTCGCCCTCGCTGCCGCCCTGTCCGTTGCCGGATGCGGGTCCGACAAGGTCTCCGCCTCCTACAAGGTGCTCAAGGGGAAGGCGGAGGACAAACTCGTCGATCTCGCCGGAAAGGGGGAGGTCGCCCTCCAGATGCACCGCGACCGCCACGCCGAGCTCAAGGCGAGCCATGTCCGCATGGTCGCCTACGAAAAGACCCTCAACCGCAAGCTCGGCGAGTTGCAGGGCCGGATCGCCAACACCTCCGACCCGGAGAGCCGCGCCCGTCTCGAAAGCCTCGCGGCCGTCTACGAGGGGGCCCTGCCCAAGATTAAGGAGAGCCAGGCCAGGGGGATCGCTGCGCTGCAGCGGTCCGTGGAAAATTACGAAAAGCTCAAGGTGAAGGTCGAGGTGCTCAACGCGCAGATCGATGTGAACCGGACCTTGGCGGGCACGGTAGCGGACTTCGATGTCGCGTCTTCCTCCCGCGAGATCGACGAGCTGATCGGCTCGCTGGAGGAGGACCTCGACTTGGCCGAAGCCGCTTTCGAGGTGGAGTCTCTGAATCTCGATCTGGAGTAGGTCGCGGGGGAGGCATGGTCCTCCGACCTCCCGTGCCTCAAGTTTCACCGCTAGCTTTCGCACATGCCCGCCGGATGCGTCGCCCTGATCGTTGTCTTGATTTTCGTGGCCGTCTGGGTGGGCGGCTGCATGGTCGATCGGTCCACCAAATCGCAGCGTGCCGAGATCTACGGCGAAGTCTGGAAGGCGGCTCCCGAGCTCGAACGCGTCCACGGCAGCCTTTCCTCCGAGATGGCGAGGCTACACGGCTTCCGTGAGGATCTGGAGCGGCGCAAGCGAGTCTTCGAGTCGGATGCGGCGAAACAGGAGGCCGACCGGAAGATCGCCGCGATTGACAAGCAGATCGCTCAGCTCGAGGCCAAGCGACTCGAGATCGTCTCGGCGGTGGAGAAGCAAGCACTCACGAACCTTTCAACGAAGTTGGAGAATCCGATGCAGAGGGAGGCTGTCCTTCGGTTGGAGTCCGAGACCCAGATGGTGGTGGGCGACGCCGAGGCGCTGCGCCTCGCGATCGAATCGGGGGTTTCCGGGGATCCGCTTTCCTACGGGTCCTCCCCCAACCCGGATCCGGATCCGCGCTCGGTCGAGACGCGGGAGCCAAAGGCCGCAGAAAGTTCCGCACCGAACCGGGTGCGGGCGGGCCCTGACGAT
>SLGN01000114.1 GCA_007123695.1 Verrucomicrobiales bacterium | reverse complement strand
GGCCTCCATGCGCTGCATGAACAGATCGGGAATCCAGTTCGCCGTGTTCATGTCGTGGGCGCGGCGGCGCTCGTCGCCGGTGTTCTTGCGCAGCTCGAGGAAGTCGGTGATGTCGTTGTGCCACGACTCGAGGTAGGCGCAGCCCGAGCCGCGCCGCTTGCCGCCCTGGTTGACGGCGACGAGCTGGTCGTTGTGCAGCTTGAGGAAAGGGATGACGCCCTGGCTCTCGCCGTTGGTGCCCTTGATGTAGCTGCCGGTGCCGCGGACGGAGGTCCACGAACCGCCGAGGCCGCCGGCCCACTTCGAAAGATAGGCGTTTTCGGCGATGCCGCGCTGCATGATGGACTCGATGCTGTCATCCACCTTGTAGAGGTAGCAAGAGGAGAGCTGGCTGTGCATCGTGCCCGAGTTGAAAAGCGTCGGGGTCGACGAGCAGAAGCGCCGGCTCGCGTAGAGACGGTAGAGGTCGATTACCTTTTCCTCGCGGTCGCCGGATTCGCCGACCATCAAGCCCATGGCCACGCGCATCCAGAACAGCTGCGGCGACTCGATGCGGCGGTGCGAGTCGCCCGTCTTGTCGATGATGAGGTAGCGGTCGTAGAGCGTCTGGATGCCGAGAAAGTCGAAGTCGAGATCGGAGGTGGGGTTGATCGCTTCGGCAAGGCGGTCGAGGTTGTACTCCAGGATCTGCGGGGAGAGCCGCTCGATCTCGACGCCGCGCACGAGGTTGGCCTTGAAGGCGCGGCGGTGGGCGGCGCCGAGGGCGTCGACGCCGTCGCGCGAGATGTTCCAGTCGAGGACCTCCTCGTAGATGTAGGTCAGGAGGATGCGGGCGGCGAAGCGGGCGAAGTCGGCGTCGCGCTCGATGAGGCTCTTGGCGTTGAGGATGACGGTCTTGCGGAGCTCCTCCTCGGTCATCTCGTTGAAGAAGGCGCGGCGCAGCTCGTGCTCGATCTGGTCGGTGGAGAGGCAGAGGTCGAGGCCGGGCAGGGCGAACTCGATGCGCCGCCGCAGGTCGCTGCCGTCCCAAAGGTCGCTGCTGCCGTCGGCACGCTTCACGACGATCATGGACTCCTGGGCGGACTCTTCGTGGCGGATCTGCTCCTCCTCCTCCTGCAAGCGGAGATGGGCGCGGTGGGCGCGGTAGAGGATGTAGGACTCGGCCACCTTGTAGTGGCCTTGGCGCATCAGCTCCTCCTGAACCCGGTCCTGGAGATCCTCGATGCGGATGAACTCCTGGCCGCTGCGGGCGATCCGCTCGGTCAGGGCGGTGGAGATCTCCTTGGCGGGGGAGGAGTCCATGCCGAGGGAGAGGAAGGCGCTGCGCACCGCGATCTCGATCTTGTTCGCATCCCAGGCGACGACTTCGCCGTTGCGGCGGATGACGCGGCAGAGGGGCTTGTCCGACCCGTTGCGGCCGCGCCTGGCGATCTCGGTCTTGTGGCGGATGAGCAGGCTCTTGGCGACGTCGTGAGCGTTCTGCCGCACCAGCGCCATCTCGATGATGGAGGTCAGCTCCGAGGCTGAGAGATGGACGGTGCCGCCGTTGCCGTCGCTCTCGAAGCGGTTGCTGAGGATGTCGGTGACGCTGCGGACGATGGTCGCGACGAGCTGGCGGTTGCTGTCGTTGAAGATGTCGTCCTGCTTGCGGGCGAGGGCGAGATCGGTGACGGCACGCCCCACGGTCTCGGCGATCTTCGCGATGTTCAGTTCGGATTCCTCGTCCTCGGCCCGCACGACGATGCGGGAGGCCGGGGCCGAATGGTCGGCCGCCATGTCGCTCCAGTCGAAGCGGGGCTTCATTTCCTGGGGCGTCGCGGCGGCTCGGTGCAGTTCGAGATCCTGTTCGATGAGGTGGCGGGTGATCATGGCGGTTCGGTAGTGCGGGTGGGGATGGGAACGGTGGGCGGGGAATCGGGAAAACGGGGCGGAAAGAAGCAGGCGTTGAGGGGCCGGCGGGAAACCTCGCGCCGCAGCAGGGCGCGGAGGAGCCCGGGCTCCGGCGGCGGCGGAGCCCGGACTGCTGGCGGGGATCAGAGATCGTCGTCGCTGCCGACGGCGAGGGCCGAGGCCTTCGAGTATTCGGTGACCTTCTGCTCGAAGAAGTTCGCCTCCTTCTTGATGTCCATGGTCTCGGCGAGCCAGGGGAAGGGATTGCGGATCCCGGGGTGGAGGGGGTTCAGCCCCACGCCCTCGAGGCGTCGGTCGGCGATGTAGTCGATGTATTGGCAGAACTCGGCGGCGCTGAGACCGACGGCGCTCACCGGGAGGCAGTCGTTGATGAACTCCTTCTCCAGAGCGACGGCCTCGCGCATCGTCTCGACCAGCTCAGCCTTGAAGTCGGAGGTCCAGATCTCCATGTTCTCGCTGACGAGGTCCATGAACAAGTTGCGGAACACCTCGATGTGGTTCGATTCGTCCCGAAGGGTGTACTGGAACATCTGCCCGATGCCGGGAAACTTGTTCTGCCGCTTGAGGCTGAGGACCATGCCGAAGAGGCCGTAGAACTGGGTGCCCTCCATGCACTGGCCGAAGACGAAGATGTTCCGCGCGAGCTTGCGCTTGTTGTCCGGATCGGTCAGATCGACGTCGCGGCGCAGCTCCGAAGAGGTGCGGGAGACGAACTCGTTCTTGCGCTTGATCGTGGGGATCTGCTCGAACATCGCTTCGCACTCGTGCGGGTTGATGCCGAGACTGCTGATCATGTAGAGCAGGCTGTCGGCGTGGATGTTTTCCTCGTGGGCGTGGCGACCGAGGACGAGCTTGAGTTCGGGAGCGGTGACGAGTTCGCGGACGACGTGGATGATGTTGTCCCCGACAATGCCCTCGGCGGCGGAAAAATAGCCGATCGCCATGCGGATGATCCACCGCTCGGCGTCGCTCAGCTCCCCGCCCTGCCACTGCTCGATGTCCTTCTGCATCTGGATCTCCTCGGGCTCCCAATGATTCGCCTTCATCGTCCGGTAGAGATCGTAGGCCCATTGGTACTTCAAAGGAAGGAGATTGAAGGCCTCGGACTTGCGCCCGTTGATGATGCGTTTCGCGGCGTAGGCTTCTTCGGCCTTGTCTTGGTCGAGGACGAAGGTGCGGTCTCCGATGGTGAATCTTTTTTCCATTTCGATGGGAACGGGTGGTATCGGTTGGATGGGTTCGGAAGAATGGGCTCTTGAGATTCTATGGAATTCCTGAATTTCAGAGTCCGATGGGCTTCTTGGAGGAGTGCGGCCCTCCAAATGTCATGAAAACAAGCAAAAAACGGGCCATTCAGCAAGAATGAAAAACACCATATCTTGATGGTCGGAGTCGAGGATACACAAGATGTAGTGGTTCCTCAAGATTTTTTTGACGATTCCACCAGTTTCCGCGGGAACCCTTGTCCGAAAAGCGATTCCGCCCCCGTCAGCTTTCGAAAATGC
>SLGN01000185.1 GCA_007123695.1 Verrucomicrobiales bacterium | reverse complement strand
GGGGCCGCATGGCGTCGTCCGCCTCGCCCGGCGACTCGGAAAACCGACGGCGGCCTTCTGCGGATGCCTCGGGGCGACGGGGCTCGAAGAGGAGTTCGGCGAAATTGTCGAGATCCGCGACCCTGCCGCGAGCCTGTCGGAGAATCTCGCCCGCGGGGGCGAGCGGCTGCACGCGGCGGCGGCGGATTTCGCGGCGCGGTCCCTCCGCGGCGATGCGGGCGGGCGGACGTCGGGCGAAGCGCCAGGCCGGTAGGAGGGCGGCGGCGGAGGAAGCCGGGCGGGGTGGATCTCAGCGGGCGCCGTTGCGGTCGAGCGTGGCGTCGAACCACTTGGCATGAATCCTATCCTCGTCCCTCGATGCGGGCTTGCCAAGCGGGAAACGGTCCGATAGCCTGCCGAAATCACCCCCCAAAGTTCGACATGACACCGATCCCCCACGCCTTCTTCCGCCCCTCGCAGCCCTCCGCCTCCGCCTCCGCCGTCGCCTCCGCCTGGGCCGTCGCCGCCTTCCTCGTGACCCACCTTCTCGCGCCGGCTCCGCTGGCCGCCGAGGAGCTGCCGCTCGTTCACGCCGACGACTTTTCCGGCGGGGCCGGGGCGTGGCATCCGAGCCACCCGGCGATGTGGGAGGTGGCGGAAGTCGAGGGAGGCGCCTCCGCCTACCGTCTCAAGGGCAAGAGCGGCTACCAGCCCGAACACCGCAGCCCCCACAGCGTCTCCTTGCTGAAAGGCGTCGTCCTCGGCGACTTCACTCTGACGGCCAAGGTCCGGACCCTGCAGCGGCCGACGGGGCACCGGGACATGTGTCTTTTCTTCGGCTACCAGGATCCGAGCCGGTTCTACTACGTCCATCTCGGGCAGGATCCCGATCCGCACTCGAGCCAGGTCTTCATCGTGAACGAGGCCCCGCGCACCGCCATCACCGAGAACGAGACCGCCGGCATCCCGTGGGAGGACGGAAAATGGCACGAGGTGAAGCTCGTGCGCCGCGTCGCCGACGGTCTCGTCGAGGTCTACTTCGACGACATGGAGACCCCGGCGATGACCGCCCGCGACAAGACTTTCGCATGGGGCCTCGTCGGTCTCGGCTCCTTCGACGACCCCGGCGAATGGACCGACGTCGAGATCCGCGGCACCACCGCCGAGGGCGAGCCCGTGCTTTTCACCCCCTTCACGGAGCAAGGCAAACCGTGAAAGCGCTCCCGTCTCTCCGAATCCTCTCCGGTGCGTGCGCCGCGCTCGCTTCGCTCGCGATGGCGGCGGTACAGGCCGACGAGGCGCCCTCTGCTGCGGAGGTCCGCGAAGCCATGGGCCGGGCCACCGCCTACCTGCGCTCGATCTCGGTGGAAGGCGGCTACCTCTGGCGCTACTCGACGGATCTCTCCCTCGTCGCCGGCGAGGTCCAGGCGACCCCCACCCAAATCTGGATCCAGCCGCCCGGCACGCCCTCGGTCGGCGAGGTCCTTCTTCGGGCCTACGCGGCCACTGGCGACCCGGTCCACTTCGACGCGGCCAAGGACGCCGCCCACGCCCTCGCCCGGGGGCAGCTCGAGTCGGGAGGGTGGGCCTACTCCATCGACTTCGAGCCCGAAGCCTTCGCCCGCTTCTACCGTCGCAGCGACCGCGGCCGGCTCGACGAGCGGGAGGCGGCGAAGCGCAACAACAGCACCACCTACGACGACGACAACACCCAGAGCGCCCCGCGCTATCTCATGGCGGTCGTCGCGGCGATGGACGCCGCTGCAGCGGGCTCCGCCGTCGCGCCCGAGGGCGGGCGCGAGCGGGAAATCCGCCAAGCTCTCGACTACGGCCTCGAAAAGATCATCGAGGCCCAGTATCCCAACGGCGCATGGCCGCAGCGCTACGACGGCTCGCCCCGCGCCCCGGAAGACTACCCCGTGAAGCCCGCCGTGATCCCCGACGACTGGGCCCGCGAGCAGCCCGAGCGGCATCAGTATGGATCCTTCTACACCTTCAACGACCACACCATCGTCGATTGCATCCGCACCCTGATGGAGGCCTACGATCGCTTCGGTCGGGACGAATGCCGCGAGGCGGCGCTGCGGGGCGGCGAGTTCATCCGGCTCGCCCAACTGCCGGAGCCCCAGCCCGTCTGGGCGCAGCAGTACAATCCCGCGATGGAGCCGGACTGGGCGCGCGCCTTCGAGCCGCCGGCGGTCTGCTCGGGCGAGAGCGTGGGCGTGCTCAACGCCCTGATCGACCTCTACCTCGCGACGGGCGAGGAACGCTTCCTCGAGCCCATCCCGAGGGCTCTGGCCTGGTTCGGCCGCTCCGAGATCCGACCGGGGATCTGGGCGCGCTACTACGAGCTCGGCACCAACCACCCCATCTACGGAGACCGCGACGGGCGCGTCTACTATGCGCTCTCCGAGATCAGCGAGGAGCGCCAGCGCGGCTACGCGTGGGAGCGCGATTTCGGGGTGCCGCGCCTCGTTGCCCGGTTCGAGCGGCTGCGGGAAGAGGGGCGCGAGCGGACCTTGCAGCGCCAGACCCCGTCGCCGCCCTCCGAGAGCACCCGCGAACGCCGCCGCCAGTCCCTCGTCAAGACGGTGCGTGAAGCCCTCGCGAAGCTCGACGGCGAGGGCCGCTGGATCACCACCGGCCCGTTGAAAACCCGCGGCATGGAGTTCGGCGACCGCATCGAAACGCGCGAGTTCATCTCGCGGATGAACCTGCTCTCGCAGTATCTCGAGCTTTAATTCTCACGCCTCCTTCGCGAAGAGGTGGCGCTGGAAGCCGACGAAGAGATCCCGGATGCGCGGCACCTCGCCCAGCTCCTCGGTGGCGTCGTGGAGGCTGTGATACTTCAGCTCGATCAGGCTCGGGAGCCGCTCGGACTGGAGCTCCTCCACGCCCTCGTTGACGTACTGCGCGAGCACGAAGTCGAGGAAAGCCTGCTGCCGGTCGTCGTAGTGGGAGAAGATCAGGTCCCGGTGCCCGACGACGCGCTGCTCTCGCGTCAGCGGCGCGAGGGCGAAGGCCACGTAGGCGAGCACGTCGAAGAGGTCGCTCCTCTCGGCATGGACCAGCCTCCCGATCTCGCGGAGCTGCTCGGCGGAGTAGCCGCGCTCGGCGAGGCCCTCGAGGAGGCGGTGCCGGGTGTCCGGATGGCTCCAGATCTCGCGCAGCTCCGCCTCGTCGCCGAAAAAGGCGGGCAGGTCGCCGAAGAGCTGCTGGAGGAACTGCTCGGAGGAGAGCGGCGTGCCGTCCGGCCCCCAAAAGCTCGTCGCCACCATGTGCTGGATCTGCCGCGCCTTGCCGTCGGCGAGCGTGATCTTGAGGATGCGGCGCTCGGGAGGACCGGGCTCGGGGCCGGGACCGGGCGGCTCCGGCCCGTGATCGTCGCCCGGTTCGGGCCGGGGCTTCGGCTCCTCCGGCTCGAGCGGCTCGCCGTC
>SLGN01000062.1 GCA_007123695.1 Verrucomicrobiales bacterium | reverse complement strand
TGGTCAACGACGCGGTCGCTACAAGCGTAGCCAACTCAACGCTGCGATCCATCCACCGCAGCCTGGATCGATCTGTCTGGACGCCGGAGCAGCTGGATGCCCTCGGATGCCTCCTCGCGGATGCCATCCCCGACCGAAGCGAGTTCGACCGCATCCTGCAAAGAGAATTCAGCTTCCTGGAAACCTTTTTCTCGAAACATCTCGAACGAAGGGGAAAACGGGACGAGACGGGTTACTACGCCTATGACATTCCGGAGTCGATCCGACGGCCCGGTTGGCTTCCGGGAAGGGCCTTGGATGCGCTCGGCACCGCCGATGTGCTGGTCTGGCAATACCTTCCCTACGGAGCCTTCCGTATGTCCACCATCGAATTGCACCGATGGGCCTTCGGTGCCCTCCTCGACCCGGAAATCCCCCTGGCAGAGCGGGTCGATGATCTCGGCCCCCTCGCCGACTTCGACGGAGAGAGATGGTTTCGAAACCCGGCCAACGACTTGATTCTGGCGATTGCGACGACCTGCGGCAGGTGTCTGCGCCAACACGAGGAATCCCGCACTCTCCTCGAAATGGCCCGCGTCGCGGCGGCGGCAGAGCGGCATCGGCTCGAGACCGGTCGTAATCCTATGAACTGGGACGAGATCGTGCCCCGCTGGCTCGCCGAGATTCCCGACGATCCGTGGACGGAGGGTCCGCTCCGCTACCGTCTCGACAGGGGTGGTCGGCCCATCATCTATTCCGTCGGCGGCAACGGAACTGATGAGGGCGGCATACCAACGAGATCCTGGAAAGAAGGCGACCTGGTCTGGCGCTACTCCACGGCAACCGGAACGGAGAATCCATGAAATCACGATGGTATTTTCCGTCATGACGCCTCCCCCGCCAACTCCGCCATCTTGCCTTTGCGGTCTCGTCCCCCCCCGCCGGCGTCGAGAAAGGGGAAGAGTGGCGACGCCGTTCGCGCGAGATCCTCATTGACTGCGACGAGCAATCCCAAATCGTTTTCCAATGCCACACGGATTTTTCTTTTCATCCCTTCGCTTCAGAATCGCCGAAAACGAGGCGGCGGGTAGAAGGCGCGGTAAAGGAGGGTCCGGGTCCGTTTCCACAGGGCCGGGGCGGGGCGGAACGGGGATGACAACTAACCAGGTTGTTAATTATTGATCTCGTTTGTTAAGCAGATGGGGAGGGGGCGAGTTTCGGGTGCGGGTGGTCTTGTAACCACTGCAATTTTCTTTTTTGAATTCACCAAAAATCCGATAAAATATGATTGTTGCGAGAAGATGGTTTTGATTCTGATGAGATGAGCGAGTGGACGAGTGTTTTGTTGGCGGATCCGCAATACCCGATTGCGACGTTGGTTGGGGTGTTCTTTCTCGGGTATCCGCTGTATGCGGGGTGGGAGGCGGCGCGGCGCCGGCGGCGGCGGACGGGCCGGGCGAGGGGAGAGGTGGTCGGCGAAGAGCTGAACCGGTCGTTTGCCCACGGCGTGGAGGTAGGTCAGCGCGGTGTGTCGACGCGGCATCCGGTGGTGGTCTTCGAAGCGAACGGCTCGAGGCACCGCCTGGTCTCGGAAACGGGGGCGAGCTGGGAGACGCTCAGCCTCGGCCAGATCGTCGATGTCCACTACAATCCTCGGAATCCCGAGGACGCCGGGGTCGAAAACGCTTCGTTGGAGCAGGTGGAGACGATGCTGCTCTGGTTGATTCCTCTCATCGGAGCCGGCATGGTTCTCTGGGGAGTTTTCCACCTGCTGCGGTGATGCCGGGACCTCTTCCGTTGCCCCGACCGGGCGACCATTGACCGTTGGGGCGAAATGGGCGCAGCGCCCGGATGCCGGGACACCGGCGCGTCGTTGTCTCGGGGCGGGCGGCGTCCGAAAGAGCTTGAAGGTCGTCGCAGGATGGGTGACGAAACGACGATGAAGTCGTGCTTTTTTGCCGGGTCTGCTTCTCCGTTGCTGCTGGCGGGGCGGCCCTCGGTGCTGTCGCGTTCGTTCCGTGCCTTTGTGACGGGGCATCTCCCGGCACTGGTCGTCGCGGCGGCGGGTTTCGTCGAGATGGGCAGGGTTGCGGCCCAGACCGGGGACAAGGCGGACATCGACCAGTCGGCGCCTCCGGCGCACTGGACCCTCCCGGAACCGGGGCTGCGAAGTCCCGAGGAAACGGTGGCGATGTTCGAGTTGCCGCCGGGTTTTCGCGCCGAAGTGGTCGCCGCCGAGCCGCTGGTGGAGGATCCCGTGAAGATCGCCTTCGACGAGCGCGGGCGGGTCTGGGTGCTGGAATGGCCCGACTACAATCGGCAGTTGCGCGGGCTGCTGCCGGGGCTGGAGAAGATCGAGCCGCCAAGGGGCCGCCTCGTCGTGCTGGAGGACGTCGATGGCGACGGGCGCTACGACCGCCGCACCGTCTTCCTCGACGGGATCGAGTGGCCCCGCGGATTTCAGGTGGTGCGGGGAGGGGCGCTGGTGCTGAAGCCGCCGCAGCTCGTCTTGGCGCTCGACCAGAACGGCGACGGCAAGGCAGACCGCGAGGATGTGGTCTTGGACGGGCTGGAGGTTCCGGCGAATCCCCACGGCGCGGCCAACAGCGTCTTCTACGCGATGGACAATTCGGTCTACATCGCCCGCATGCCTCTGCGGCTGCGGAGGTCGGCGGATGCTGCGATCGGCTGGGAGCCCGTCGCCCACGTCAGTCTGCTCGGGCAATGGGGACTGGGGCAGGACGACTACGGACGGCTCGTCTACGGCACCAACGGCGATCATCTGCGCGGGGCGCATCTCGCCGGACATTATTTCCTACGCAATCCGAACCACCCCATCGCTGCCGCCGCCGCCGACATGAGCCTCGCCCGGGACCGCAGCACCTGGCCGCACGCCGCGACGCCGGGAACCAATCGCCGCACCCAGCAGCGCGACGAGGACGGGACGCTGCGCACCTTCACCGCGAACACCCATCCCACGGTCTACCGGGGCGACCAGTTCCCGCCCGAGTATCGCGGCGACGCCTTCCTCGGCGAGACGGCGGGGCGCTTTCTGCGGCGCAGCGCCCTGAGCGAGGACGACGGCGTTCTGTCGGGGAAAAACGCCTACGAGGAGAGGGAATTCCTCTTTTCGCACGACGAACGGTTCCGACCAGTCCACACCGCCCTCGGTCCGGACGGAGCGCTCTATGTCGCCGACATGCATCGCGGGATCATCGAGGGCCACCTTTTCCTGACCACCTACTTGCGCCAGCAGATCCTCGACCGCGGCCTGCACGAGCCATTCCACGGACTGGGAAGGATCTACCGGATCGTGCACGAGGACGGTCAAGCGAGCCCGCAGCCGCCAGTCGATCCGGAAGCACCCGCCTCGTGGCTGAGCGCCCTCGCCCACCCCAACGGATTCTGGCGCGACACGGCGCAGCGCGTGCTGGTGGAAAGCGGCG